>JAFSWV010000044.1 GCA_017444325.1 bacterium
GCGTCTAACTAGGAGGTAATCCAGTGAATAAGTACGAATGTTTGTTCATCATCAATCCGGACGCTGCCAGCGAGCGTTTCGCCGCTGTCACCGCCACGATTGCCAAGGATGTCGAGCGTTTTGGCGGCACTATCGAGAAGACCGAGGAGATCGGCCAGAAAGTGCTGTGCTACCCTATCGCCCACTGCAACGAGGGCTTCTATTATCAGATCAACTTCGCCATGCCGCCCGCGGCCGTCAGCGATTTCAAGAGACGCTGCGTTTTGAACGCCGATGTTCTCCGTTATCTGATCCAAGTAACTGAAAAATAAGAAAGCTTATGCGTAACGTCCTTTGCTTGACTCTTCTGGCGCTTTTGCTTTCCGCCTGCTCTTCCATTCCGCCCTACGAGACGGAAGACTGGAGGGTCGCTATCGTTGACAGCGACACCGCGGAAGCGACCGTGCGCTACGAAGGGTTCGGCAGTCCCAGCAGCGACCCCGCCAAAAGGGCTGCTTACTGCGAGACTCTGAAGGAGTTGGCCGAAGACAAAAATCCCTCTTCGCCGCTCACTCCGAGAATGTCCAACGCCCGCCGCTATTTCTTAGTGGAGAACGGCAGCCTGATCATGGTGGAGCAGGGTGAGATACCCAATCCTCTGTCCTGGTTCGAGCAGTCCGGCCTCAACCCCATGACCTGGTTCTCTTCCGACGTCAATATGAGCGTGAAGAACGGCTACGTCATCAAGTGGGGCTTCTCCTCTCCCGAAGAGATCGTGGCAGCGAGCGGCCAGGTCATGAACGAGCGCGATTACAGCCGCATCCTTGCGTCGCTGGACAATCGCAACGTGACGACCGACAAGACGGATTGGGACACCGACGGACAGACCATCATAGTCTGGCCCGGCGAGACCCGCGCCTTCAACTGGAAGACGACTTCCAGGGGCTACCTCAAGAACTATCCCAGCTTGGCGTATGAATTCACGGGCGACGAATCCTACAAGGTCGAGCCCGCGCTGAGCATCCCCGAGGTCTTAAGCGAGGCCAGGGGCGAAAAGGAGGAAATAACCGTTCCCGAGGTAAACTCCGAGGAAGCCCTTAACACGAAAGTGGAAGAGGTCTCCGGTCTCGACGAACTCGAAACTGAGAAGACGGAAGCTGTGGAAAAAAATGAAGGACCAAGCGCCTTTGACCTTTGATAATAATTAACAATCTATACTCGGACAAAAATCATGACTGTCAAAAGAAGAAAAATCGAAAAACTGCCCTGCAGTTTTTGCCAGGAAAAGAAGACCATCGACTACAAAGACGTCGAAACTTTGAAGCCTTTTCTGACCGACTACGGCCGCATCGTGCCCCGCTATGTCAGCGGCAACTGCGCCAAGTGCCAGCGTAAACTGGCCAAAGCCGTCAAACTGGCCCGCTTTATGGCGTTGCTGCCTTACGTGGGCGATGTGCACAATGAAGACTAATTTTTAAGGAAGGATCTATGGAACTGATTTTACGTGTAGATATCCCCAAGCTCGGCAAAGCCGGCACCATCGTGAACGTTGCTGAAGGCTACGCCCGCAATTACCTTTTACCCAAACATCTGGCTGACAAGCCGACGCAGGACGCCAAGGATCAGATCGAAGCCATCGTCCGCCGCCGCCGCATCGAGGAAGCCAAAGAGCTGGAAGCCTGCCAGGAAATGGCCAAGCGTCTTGAAGACATCACCGTCAAGCTGGCCAGGAAGGCCGGTGAAGACGAGAAGCTCTTCGGCTCCGTCACCGCCAAAGACATCGCCGACGAACTGGAAGCCCAGAATGTCGTTCTGGACAGCAAGAAGATCCAGCTTGAAACTCCCATCAAGCAGCTCGGCCTCACGAACGTCGAAGTCAAGCTTCATCCCGAAGTCACGGCTTCCCTCAAAGTCTGGGTCGTCAGCGAATAATATCCTTTTATGGATGCTCCCGAACGCGAAACTTCGCAAGCCCTTGCGAACTATGAGCCGCCCAGGAATCTGGAAGCGGAACGCTGCCTTTTGGGCTGCATGCTGGTCGATGAGGAGGCTCGCGCCAAAGCCTTCGGGTATGTGACGCGCGACTCTTTCACCGAGCCGGCTAATCGGGAGATCTTTTCAGTCATCAGAGAAAAATTCGAGCATGAAGAAGGCGTGGACGTCATAATCGTCCACGCCGCGCTTGAAGGAAATGCCGCCTACAATTCCGCCGGCGGTGCGGCCTACCTGGCCGAGCTGGTGGAAATGGTGCCCACGACGGACAATGTGGAGCACTACGCCGCGATCGTAAAAGACAAGGCGCTCCTCAGAACGCTCATCCAAACCTGCCGCAGGGCGATCAGCGAATGCCAGGGCGGCGAACGCAACGCCAAGGAGATCATCTCCGAGGCGGAGCAGGGCATGGTAGGCCTTCTTAAGGATAACAATCGCGGTTTTGCGCCGATAAGCGATCTGATGCTGCCCAGTATCGAGATACTGGAGAAACTGACCAAAGCCCGCCGCGCCGGCGCTGCCGTCAGCGGTCTGGACACGGGCTTTAGGGACATCAACAACATGACCTCCGGGTTTCACGGAGGCGAACTTATCATTCTGGCGGCCCGCCCCTCCATGGGCAAGACCGCCCTGGCCCTCAACATGGCCGAGCACATCGCCGAAAACAACAAGGCGGCGGTGGCTTTCTTCTCCCTGGAAATGGGTCCCAACGAATTGGTGACGCGTCTTCTTTCCTCCAGGGCCGGCGTCAGGGGCCAGAATCTGAGGAGAGGCGACATGACCGACATGGATTACACCAAGCTGGTCAGGGCCGCCGGCGCGCTTAAAGAGCTTGACCTTTACATCGACTCTTCGCCAAGCCTCACTCCTATCGACATCAAATCCCGCTGCCAGCTGCTTAGGGCCAAGTGCCCTAATTTCTCCGCTGTTTTCGTCGACTACATCCAGCTTTTGTCAGCGGGCACAGACAAGCAGTTCAAGGACAACCGCGTCCAGGAGATCAGCTATATTTCCCGTTCGCTGAAATCCCTGGCCGTGGAACTGAACGTCCCCGTCATCGCGCTCTCGCAGCTCAACCGCCAGGCGGAGCAGGGGACAGACAAGGGCAGTCGTCCCCAGCTTTCCCACTTAAGAGAATCAGGGTCCATTGAGCAGGACGCCGATATGGTCATGATGCTCTACCGTCCGAGCTACTACAACAAGGAAGCCGCCACCGACGAGGCGGAAGTCATAATAGCCAAGCAGCGCAACGGACCGACGGGAACCGTTAAGATGATCTTCAACCCGGAATACGCCCGCTTCGTTGACGGACAGGCGGAAAGATAAATTCAGGGTAAAAAAGGCTATAATTAAATAAGTCTTGTTTTTTATCTTTAAAAAAGGGAGTTTTTATTTATGGCCAAAGATCATAAGAGC
>JAFSWV010000045.1 GCA_017444325.1 bacterium
ATCTCTTCCCCAACGGAATAGCGATGCTTATTTCCGGCGACCAGCTCTTAAAGGGCGCGGCCCTGAACGCTGTGCAGATCGCCGAATTGCTTTTGAATCTTTAACCAACACACAAGGTAAAAATTATGCAGGAAACCAATGCTTTAACGACCGCGGGCGCCAATCTTAGGGCCCTCGTCGACATCCCCGGCGCTCCCGGCTGGGTCGACATGCTCGTTCTGATCCTGGGACTGATCTTCGCGACGATTATCATCAACTTGATCATTACGCTGATCGGCAACCTCATCTCCAGCTTCAAACCCCACAAGAGAACGGTCATCTCGCTCGTCGTGGTAGTCTTCCACGTCCTGATGTGGCTGATCTTCATCACGGTCTGCATGACTGTGATTGGCGTCGACTTCGTTCCGCTGCTGGCTTGCCTGGGCGTCGGCGGCATCTCCTTAGGCATTGCTCTTAAGGATTCCATCGCCAGTTTGATGGCCGGCATCACTTTGATCGTGGGCGAAGTCTTCGTGATCGGCGACGTCATTAACGTGGCCGGCGTGGAAGGCGAAGTGGAAGAGATCACCATCCGCTACACGAAACTGCTTGCCGGCGGTGAAAGGATCTACGTCCCGAACCTGAGTATAGTGAATTCGATAGTCGTCCTGAAGAAGTCCGTGAGACGTCCGCAGGCGCAGGCGTAACACTTTGCGGGCATGGCCGAGATAATTCGCAACAGCTTCAGTTGGTCTTTCAGTCAGGCCAAGGATTTCTCGGCCTGCCCGCGCCGGTATTACTGGCAAAGGTACGGTTCCTGGGGCGGATGGGAGGATATGGCTCCCAAGGGAGTGAAGGCTGCCTACCGCCTTAAGCAGATGAAGAACCGTTTCGCGCTTTCCGGCATTGCGGTGGATCTCGCCGTGAAAGCAGCGATACAGTCTGTTTCTTCCGGGAAAGAGACGACTTTGGAGGAGGCGCTTGATCTGGCTGTCACTTATCTTAGGAGAGCCTGGATCGAGCATATGGAGGGGCGCTGGCAGATGAATCCGAAGCGCTACACCTGCATAAAGGAGATCTACTACGGGGAGTTTTCCCCGGAAGACGCGGAAGCCAGGATGAATTGGGCCGCGGGCATAAAGGAGAAAGTCGGGCTTTGCTTAGAAAACTTTTACGGGATGGTCTTGCCGAAGATCCGGCAGTATCTTGCGAAGGGGAGCTTAGTCGCTTTTTCCGAAACGGATTTTTTTGAGAAGGAAAGTTTCACGCTGGGCGGGATAAAGATCTACGCTGCGCCGGACACGGTCATCCAGTTTGACGACAAGCTCGTCATCCTTGACTGGAAGACCGGGCGGCCGAGACAATTCTACGCTCATCAGATGGAAACTTACGGCTTGTGGGCGCAGTGCCGCCATGAAGTGCCGGCTGATAATATCGAGCTTGAACTCGTCTATCTGCCGGACGGGTCGGTGCAGAAGGTCGAATACAATGAGGAAGTGGCAAGACAGACTTTCAGCTATATACGGGAGACAGTGGACGACATCAGCGACAAGCTTCGGGACAGAGACATCGCGAAGAACGAACCGCTGAACATAGAGTGCTTCGGCAGGACGGACAAACTGGAAGTGTGCGCGCACTGCAACTTCATGGAATTGTGCGACAGGCGCTTCGCGCTTCAAATGGGAAAGGAATAAATGGAAAAAGCCCCGAAAAAGAAAAGACGCAGCTTTATGAGCAGGCATCCCCGCATCCGCTCGGTCGCTTACGGGATGTATGCGCTTTTGTTTGCGCTAGTGGGGATACTCATGTTCCCGTTGGGCTTTATTCCCAGGAAATGGACTTACGCGATCGGGCGCTTTGTCGGGCTTAACGTTACGTATCATCTGATCAAGCGAAAATGCTTTCTGAATCTCTTCTACGCTTACGGCGAGAGGATGAATAAGAAGCGCGCCAAGTATCTGACGAAGAAGATCGCGGTCAACCTTACCTACAGTTTCCTTGACTGCTTCTATCTCTGGATGTTCAAGTGGCGTTACAGAAAGTACGACCCGGTTGAGGAGTGGAGCGACTGGAGTATCGTCAGCAAATCGATGGAGGCCGGGCACGGCGTGGTGGTCGCCACGGCGCATTACCACTGCTTCGAAGTTATGCCGGTGCACTTCTGCTACACGCGCCAGGGCTTCGACGGGGGAGTGATCGCCCGTACGTTCCCGTCGCCTCTGGCGGTCAAGCTTTACACCTGGCTAAGGAAGCGCTACAACATCCTCTCCTTTTACAATGATGCGAAAAGTATCATCAGGACTTTGAAGAGCGGAAGAGTGGTGGGAGTGCTTCCCGATCTTTACGCCAAGAGAAAATACAAAGTGCCGACGACTTTCTACGGAAAGCCGACGACGACTTTCGACATACATTTCAGGGTCGCGGCTCTTTGCGACTGCCCGGTGGTGCCGGCCTTTTTGATGCGCAAGAAAAGCTGCCCCTGGAAATACGGACTGTTGTTTTATGATCCCATTTATCTTCCCAAGAAGCCCAGCGAAGAAGAAGTCGATGCGAAAGTGCAGCAGCTTTCAAGCGTTTTCGAATACCATATGCGGCGCTTCCCAACCGGCTGGATCTGGTTTCATAACAAATGGCGGATTTTTTAACTAAGGATGATTGCTTATGTCTAAAGACGGAAGGATAGCGATCTGCGTCATGGCAGGCGGAATAGGGGAGAGGTTCTGGCCTCTCTCAAGAACGATGCGTCCCAAGCAGCTTCTCGCCATCACCGGAGAGAGGACCATGCTCAGGGAAACGATAGCTCGCCACGCCGGACTCTCTTCGCCTGAGGACGTTTTCATAATAACGACCAAGGAGCAGTCTGATCTCATCGTGAGAGAGATCAGCGAACTTCCGGAGGGGAACGTCATTCCCGAGCCCTGCGGACGCAATACGGCGCCGTGCGTGGCCCTGGGAGCGGCCCTGCTGTACGCAAAGGATCCCGAATCCGTTATGGTCGTCGTCTCCTCTGACCACCACATCCCTGACAGCGAATCTTACCGCGCGACGATAGAAGACGCGATCGCCCTGGCGCGCCAGGAACACGCGCTCGTGACGATCGGCGTTGTGCCGCGCTATCCCGAGACCGGCTACGGCTACATCGAAGGAAAGGAAGAGATAAGCTACCCTGGAAAGACGAAAGGCATGAAAGTCTCGCGTTTCCTGGAGAAGCCGCCGCTTAAGATCGCCGAAGAGCTTTACAAGACGCCGGGCGTTTTCTGGAACGCCGGAATGTTCGTTTTCAGGACGAAGGATATTCTTGCGGCGTTTGAGCGCTTCATGCCTGAGAGCAATTCTGCGCTGAAGGAAATAACCGCAAAGGCGGGGACCGCGGATGAACGCGCGGCGATAGAGAATTACTACCGCGTCGTAGAGAAGATCTCGATAGACAACGCCGTGATGGAAAAGGCTGACAACGTGGCTGTCTTGGCCGCCACCTTCCAGTGGAACGACGTGGGCAGCTGGACTTCCGCTTCCGCGCATTGGCCGGAAGACGAAAAAGGCAACCGCTTGAAAGGCGAAATAAAGCTTTTAGAAAGCGAGAACTGCATAGTGGGCAACTACCATGAAGGCTTAGTCGGCGTGATAGGTTTGAGCGACGTCGTGGTAATCAGGACGGGCGACGCCGTGCTTGTCTGCGCCAAGGACAAAGTCCAGGACGTCAAGAAACTTTTAACTGACCTCGATGAGAAATACAGGTAATGCGCGTTTTGGCCGTTGACATAGGAAGCGTGAGAACGGGTCTCGCCGTGTCCGATCCTCTGGGCTTTACGGCCCAGCCTCTCCCGACCGTAGAGGGCGGCGAGGCGAAGGTCAACGCCAAAAAGATCCTGGAAGTGGTGAAACAATACGCCGCGGAAAAGGACGAGGCGCGCCGCATCGGCACGGTCGTCCTTGGGAACCCAATCATGCTGAACGGCAAGAAGAGCGAGAGAAGCCTTATTTCGGAAGAATGCGCCAGGCTGCTTACGGAATACTTAAGGCAGCAGGTCGCTTTCCCTGTGGAGGTCGTTTTAAAAGACGAGCGCCTGACGTCCGTAGCAGCGGAGAGATGCATGCTGAGCATGGACGCCAGCCGCAAGGTAAGGAAAGAGAAAAAGGACCAGCTGGCGGCCCAGCTTATTTTGGAAAACTACCTGGAGACTAAACGCCGTGTCTAAAAGATTAAAACTCCTTGTCGTCTTGATGACGCTGCTAATTGGCGGCTGCATGCTGCCCAGAATGTTTGTGGCGGCCTTCATTCCCTTCCAGAGGCTGATGATCTGGAGCGCGGCCGCCGCGGCCCGCTACGGCGCCCCTCTCGTTATGCTTATGGTTGACGCCTCGCCGGAAGCGAACCCCAATATCGTTCCGAAAGGAATTGCGGAACCGTACCTGATGGACGAACTGGCAACTCCCGAGTTCCTGGCCCAGAGGGAAGATCTTGTGAAGGTTTACATTTTCAAAGGCGACAAATTGAGCGAGGAACGCTACAGGGAAATTCTTTCGAATACCGTCGTGAACGGACAGGCGCTCTACGCAATGCCGTTGGCGGCCGAAGACATTCCCCGCATAAAAGAAACGCTTTATCAACTAGGGGTCGATCTTGAGGAGGGCGAACTATGAAATTCTTCTTTTTCCTTGCCTTCCTGGCCCTTCTGGGAATTTTCTTCGTTTACAAATACCAGGAATCTCAACCTCAGAAGCAGGGCTTATTCAACTATGATCTGAATGACAAGGAAGCTGAGAATACGGTAACTCCGCCCTCAACCTATCGCATTCTCAAGGCGAACGGCGCCGATCGCTTCCTGGTTCTCCGCAATAATACGGAGACTCAGAATTTTCACCTGGTGGGTCTGGTTGGCATTCCTTCCGATGGGAAAGATATCTTCGAGTGCGGAAAAAACGAAACGGAACTGAAAGCCCTGGGGAAGGAGGCGCTTGATCTCGCCAACAACCTTATAGTCGGCAGGTCTGACCTTCACATCAGGGAAAGGAACAGGCAGCATAAAGGCGGCGAACTTTTCGTGGAAGGCGACATTCTTCTGACGAACGGCGTCTCTTTCTCTGAAATGATCGTCAAAAGAGGTTACGCCAAAAACGACCCGGAAGCTGTTACTGATTACGAAGCGTTCGAAAAGGAGGCAAGAAAGAAAGAGCAGGGAGTTTGGTCCAATCCTATTCCGCTAAAAGAAAGATTAAAGGTTTTCTCCAGTATAAAGCAGAAAGGCTTAACGAGGGATTCCTATAATCAAAAAGCCTCTATGACCAAGGATGTTCTGGAAAAAGTCGCCAGTGAGGAGAGGTGTGTGTCTGTGGACATCGAAATGTCCCTTAAGCCTCCCATGACCAGAAACTACGAACTGATCGTTATGTGCGAATACCGTATGGACGAGATCAGGGGGGCCGACGAAGAAGACGTTGAGATAGTTGTCCACAAAGATACCGAGCACACGAAAAATACCTTTATCCTTACAACTTTGACAACGAATATAAACCTTAGATCCTCTTCATACGAAATGAGCAAGATCTCAAAGGGCGGGCGCACTTTCAGGCAAGGTATGTTTTGCTCTTCCTGCATCTTAAGAGCATTTTTGGATGGCGAGGAGATACACTCCAATGAGGCGCATTTTTAGCTGTTACAAAAAATTAAAAGGACTATATTCTTTTCACCATTTTTTTTGAATCTTTCAGTATGTTAAAATAATAGCGATGAATGGGACGAATATTAAAATTACAAGACCGGCCGGCGTGGCGCTCCTGGCGGTCCTGACGATCCTGACGGTCCTATCCCTTTTGGCCGGCAGTTTCGCTGTGTCGATTTCAATTGACGAGAACGCCTCCCGCCAGACTCAGGCTGAGCTTGGCCTGCGCATGCTTTACCAGAGCGGTGCCGCACACGTCAAATCCGCGCTTATGAGCGCCGCCATGACGGAGACCAAAAGCCCCGGTGAAATGCTCTCGCAGACCAAGGCGCTCCAGCCGGCTACCAAGGACGGCTTCGGTCCCTGGGTGTACGTCAAGAATGAGAACGGCGACGCTATCGGGCGCTACCGCGTCAAAGTTGAGGACGAGGCCGCCAAACTGAATATCAACAAAGCCTTCCTGGTTGAAAAGTCCCAAGGTTCCGGCTGGGATACCGGCGAGATTTCCATTCCCGACGCCCTGGGCGTGACGCCCGCCACAGCCAAAGACCTCCTGAAGTACAAGTACGGCTTGAACGGCGTGCCCGGCGACAGGGGAGACGACGACCAGAACAACGCGCTTCTGATGACTGACGGCCTTGACAACAATGCCAACGGCGTAGTCGACGAATATGACGAAGGCGTCAACGATCCCGGCGAATATCTTCCGAGCAGGCCCAGAGGCGACGACCGCGCCTTCTCGACGCTGCGCGAAGTGATGCCCTTCCTCCTTACTTCCGACAATTTCAAGAAGCTTTCCGAGGCGAGCCAGGAACGTGCGGTCAGGGAGCTCTATAGGAGAGCCACGCTTTATTCGACCGACATACCCGGAAGCTCGACGCTGCCGAACGACCAGCCCTCTGAGATCAACAGTATCACAGGCGCCGAACTGAGGAAGCGCCTTAATTCGATGCCGAATCCCGTCGAGGGCCAATCAAGGGCCAGAAACCAGCTCGCGGCAAACATGATCGACTACCGCGACGAGAACCACGTCATGACGACTTTAGGCAGCGACATCTACGGCGCGGAAGCCATCTGCTTCAACGAAGTTTTGGCTAACGAAGACTCCATCACCTTCTGGGTAAGAGACTCTTCGGCGACCGACGGTCTTGTCAGGGACTGGGTAAAATCGACCTACTGGCACGACCAGTACGATTCCAAGGACAACACCCGCCTTCTGCACTGCCCCTTGTGGTACTACTGCTGCATAACCGACAAGGTCATCAACAACAAACTGTTCTGGCACCATTCCATCAGGATGAACAACACCTGGAAGGTCATAAATTCCGGCAGTTCATCCAAGGGCCACATCAACATCAACAATGGATCCTTCGGTTTGCCGGATGGGCCTGGCGAAGCCCAGTCCTCCGCCAACCCGCGCTTCTTGAACTGCGACAGCGACGCCTGGGGCGGAGGCAGCCCGAGCCAAAGCTACCGCGACACGTACGTCAAGCTTATCACCATGATGAGCAAACGCGGCAAAACGGAAAGCGGCGCGGTCAGGTTCGAGGACAACATGTTCAAGAACATGTACGTCGTTATCTGGGCCTGGCGCGGCAACAAGCAGCTTGGCCAGTTCAAAGTGACTTCCTCCTCGCATAACGGCACGATAAAGTTCAGCACCAGTGATGTGGATTCCGGCAGGTCTTTGAGCTCCATCTGCCAAACGGAAGGCGTCACCAACAATCAGTCCCTGGCCGTAAGCTTCCTGGCCTGGTCGCAGGGCATTTCCGCCATTCTTCCGAAAGTCAACTGGTATCACTGCGTGAGAAGACCAGACGGCGCCGGCCGCTACTACAAGGTCATGCTCACCAACGACCCGGTCGACTCCTTCAAAGGCTACAACTGCCGCACGCTGGGCATCTCCGGCAGCCCAAGCAGCGATCACACGATCCTTGAGGACGACAAAGCCTGGGAATACAAGGACGGCAAACCCCAGAAAGTCGACTCCACCGGCTGGATGGACATTATCATCAAATCTTCTGAAAAGGTCAACCACAACGCCAAGCAGTATCAGTCCCTGGGCTACATCCGCCTGATCGCTCCTGAAGTCGTCGAGATGTACAACGCTTCCGAAACGGCGGTCTCGCTTGCGAACTGGAAAGTAGTCTGCAACACCGGTACCATGGCGACTGAGATCGGCAACATAAGAAGGACGACCTACTACGACCCAAAGGCCGGCGGACGAATCGTGGACGACAACCCCGCGGTGATGCCGAGGAGCCACTTCTATCTCGTCAACGACGCCGAGCTTTTCGACATGCGCTACGGCAACGGCGACATGCTCTGGGGCTCCGCCGCTACGGAAAGGATCCCGGTCTTCGAAATGGACAGCAAGCACTGGGGCATCTCCTTCAAGCTCAAGAAAGTCAAAGCCGAAACGACCGACTTCTACTACTATATCGACACAGGCCAGACCGTCCTTGACGACAAGCTTTTCCAGGGCGAATCTATCCGCCTCATATACAGAGGCGAGGAGAACAACCCGAGATCCTGGCACGGCAGCATCTTCCCCCTGCTCTGGTGGGAGGAGGAAAAAGGCAAACGCATCAGAGTCTGGAACGAGTACGCCCGCTACAAAGGCAACGCGCCTCCCGTCAAAAACTGCGAGGTCATGTTCCTCGGCCTTCCGGCCCGCGGCGGCATCGTTTCTCTGACTTTGAAGAACGAATACAACCAGGTCACGGCCCGTACCGTCGAATACGGTTCGGTGGAAGTCCATGAAAAAGGCTTCAGCACCGAAAAAGAGGATCCGACGCACTACAAGTGGGTGAAGCGCGCCACTCCGACTATCGGCGGCACGGAAGACCTTGCCCTCAATACTGCCATGCGCGCCAAGAAGAATCGTCCGACCTGGATCAAAAACGGGCCTTTCGGCAGCGTTGCGGAAATGGGCATGGTCAGGACCGCCAGGGACTTTGAGAATCTCGGCACTTCCGGCGGCGAAGCGAGCGGCAAGGCGAAAGTCGCGTCTCTTGCCGACTACTTCTGCACAGGGTCCTTGCGTTTGAACGCGGTGGACGGCAACGTCGAAGTGAAAGGCTGGGAAGCCAGCAAATTTGAAGTTGAAAGATACGATGCTTCTTCAGTTTCGGCTAAAGATGCCAGATGGGAAGTTGACCAGTGGAAAGGCCATACGCTCCGTTACCTCACCGGTCCGCTGCGCGGCGAGACCTTTGCCGTTCATGGCAACACGCCCAACAGTTTGAAGCTCGTCGCCGATGACAACAAAAACAGCCCGAGGTCCGTTCCTCAGCGCCTCTTAAACAAGCCCAACAAAGGCGATGAATTCACGATCGGCCCCGGTTACCTGACGCCTGTCTGCTATACCAGGAAAGCCAATCAGGAAGGCGAATGGACCTGGCACGACGCCATCCCGCTTAAGGGAACGTACAACCTTTACGTTTACGGCCTGAACGACGCCATCTCGACCACGGAATTCCTTGAAGAGAACTACAACGCCAGTCTTGACGTCGATCTTTGGAACTACACGACCGGCGA
>JAFSWV010000046.1 GCA_017444325.1 bacterium
AATGTCGAATGCAAAACCAATTCTGTCAAAAGTATAGAATTTATGCGCTACCGCCTGGTTGAGAATCTTTCTGTGGAAGGATGGAAAAACATGCTGGTGGATTATGCGAAAGACATGGCAAAGAACGCTCCCAATGAATTTGAACTGGAAACCATGCGGCCAGCTTACCGCCTGAAGATGAATTACGATGCGTTGGAGAAGCTGACTGATGAAGACGTCGAGGCTGTAAAAAAAGCGAACGGCGGCAACAACAAGCTAAACTGGTGTTGGAATCTCTTGAAACCGCGGAACACTTTTCATGGCGGCCCATTGCATCTCGAGAAGCATGACTTTGCCAGCGCCTGGAGAAAAACTGATGTGGACACTCCGAAAAAGGACAGCATAAAGGATAGGTTTTTCTGGTTTATCGGCGGCGCTTATGCCAAAGATTTCTGGGATGAATGGTACGCCTGCTGGACGGCGGAAGCACAAAGGTCGAAACCTAGAAAAGCGGTAATGGAAGGGCTGCAAAGAGATTTTTCGTCTCTGGAAATTTACCTTTTACCTTTTTTGTACGAAGCTTTGAAGGCCGGCGACAAAACGCTTTTGTTTATGGTAAAAAACAGAGAACCATTTGGCTATCAAATTGATACAAAAGATGTCCTAACTTGGTTGGAAGAAAACAAAGACGCTTACGATAGAAATCTTTCCGCAGAAGATGGTTTGAAAAAAGCACGGCAAAACGCCTTGTGCTCCATCCGCTTCCTTGGGACGGATCCCGAGGACCCGGAAATTTTGAATAGGTGGGCGGAGGAAATCGCGGAATATTATAAAAAGCCATTTGACCAGAGGGAAAAAGATTATTGGTACTACATGATAGGGGATGCCATGCCCAATAACTCGGGACATCTCAACGAGATCATTTCTGAAATCTTGCTTAAACAAAGTAGATAGCAGTCCGTAGAATTGTTCTTTTGAAGAGAGGAGCCGGTGAGGCTCCTCTCTTTTTTTGCCTTCCATATTGACTTTAAAAGCCTCTTATCGTAAAATATCAATTCCTAATAAAAATATATAACTCTCTTTCGAGCAACTATAAAAAGGTCGTCACATGAACTTCGAAGATCCGAAATATCGTGAAACTTTCTGGCACACCGAGAGCCACTGCCTGGCTCAGGCGGTCCTGCGACTCTACCCTGATGTTAAGCTTGCCATCGGCCCGGCTATTGAATAAGGTTTTTACTATGATTTCGACACGCTGACGCCTTTCTCTCCCGAAGACCTAGTCAAGATCGAAGAGGAGATCAAGAAGATCGCCGCCGCCGACTACAAGCTGGAGCGCGAGGAATGGTCCAGGGAGAAAGCCCTGGAGTATTTCAAAAGCAAGGACCAGACTTACAAAGTCGAGATCATAGAAGATCTTGGCGCCGAGGAAGTCTCCGTTTACAAGCAGGGCGAATTCTTAGACCTCTGCCGCGGCCCGCATCTTGAATCGACCGGCCCCGTGAAGGCCGTGAAGCTTCTTTCCGTGGCCGGCGCCTACTGGCGCGGCGACGAGCACCGTCCGATGCTGCAAAGGATCTACGGCGTGGCTTTCCCGACTCAGGAACAGCTCGACGAATATCTGAATTACCTTGAGGAAGCCAAGAGAAGAGACCACCGCGTCCTTTTGAAGGACATGGATCTCGGCAGCTTCCACGAAGAGCTGGGCCCGGGCCTTATGGTCTGGCATCCCCGCGGCGCCTGCATCAGGAATGAGATCGAGAACTTCTGGCGCAACGAGCATCTTAAGAACGGTTACGATCTGGTCTATTCCCCGCACGTCGGCAAATCGACGCTTTGGGAGACCAGCGGACACCTTTCCTTCTATCGCGAAAATATGTTCCCCTCCATGGATGTTCCTCTGGACAACGACCAGACTCAGGAATATTTCGTGAAGCCGATGAACTGCCCCTTCCATATTCTCATTTACAAGAACAAGACCAGATCTTACCGCAACCTGCCCATGCGTATGGCGGAACTCGGTACGGTCTATCGTTTTGAGAGAAGCGGCGTGCTTCACGGTCTTCTGAGAGTCAGAGGCTTCACGCAGGACGACGCCCACATCTTCTGCCGCGAAGACCAGATGGAAGAGGAACTCGAAAGGACTCTGAAATTCTGCCTGCAGATGCTGCACAACTTCGGCTTTACCGAATACCACGTCTATATCTCCACCCGCCCGGAAGGCAAGTGCGTTGGCGAGGAGAGCCGCTGGAACGCCGCTCAGACCGCCCTCGAAAAGATCGTGGCCAAGCTCGGATTGAAGTACGACATCGACAAAGGCGGCGGCGCTTTCTACGGGCCCAAGATCGACATCAAGATCAAAGACATGCTGCATCGCGAATGGCAGTGCTCGACCATCCAGTTTGACTTCAATCTGCCTGAGCGCTTCAATATGACCTACGTTGGCGAAGACGGGCAGGAACATGTGCCTTACATGATCCACAGGGCGCTTTTGGGCGCCATAGAGCGTTTCTTCGCGGTCTATCTGGAGAACTGCGGCGGCAACTTCCCCTTGTGGCTCGCCCCCGAGCAGGTCAGGATAGTGCCGATTAAGGACGCTCACCTTGACTACGCCAAGGAAGTGCTCGCGGCCTTGCAGGAACGCGGCCTCAGGGCGACCGTGGACGAGACCCACCGCCCGATGGGCGCCAAGGTCCGCCAGGGCAAGATGGACAAGGTTCCCTATACGCTCGTTCTGGGCGACAAGGAAGCAAATGAGAAGACCGTGTCGGTCAGGACCAGATCCGGCAACCAGGCCAACGCTCTGCCGCTTGAAACGCTTATCAATTCCCTCTGCAAGGAGCGCGACACGCACGCTCCCAGCGGCGAATGGGATAAAACCGAATAACTAAAAAGAGGACAAAACTATTCGTAAGTACAATCAAACCGATACGACCAGGGTCAATGAAGATATCAAAGCCCCGGAAGTGCGCCTGATCGCCGACGACGGCAAACAGCTTGGCATAGTCACCAGGCAGCGCGCGCTGGAAGAGGCCGAAAAGAGAAATCTTGATCTGGTGGAAGTCGCTTCCGGCGCCCAGCCTCCCGTCTGCCGCATCATCGATTACAGCAAGTATCGCTATGAGCAGACCAGAAGGGAAAAGGACTCCCGCAAGCAGAGCCAGAAGACCCGGACCAAAGAGATCAAGTTCAGACCCGGCATCGACAGCGGCGATTTGGAAACGAAGAAGAAACACATAATGGAATTTTTGGCGGACGGTTTCCACGTAAGAGTCGTCTGTTTCCACAAGGGCCGCGAAGCGGCTCACCAGGAAATGGGGCAAGAGCTCTTGGTGCGTCTGACCGAAGAACTGAAGGATTTTGGCGCGGTAGAGATACCCGTCAAGAAAATGGGCGCGAATTACACTATCGTTTTTGGGCCTGTGAAGGCCAAGAAATGAAAAGCGTCGTGTGGGGAAAACAGACTCCTCCGGGACGCGCGCCTCTAAATTAACAAAACAAAAAAGACAGGAGCAATTATGCCAAAAGTCAAAACCAAAAAGTCTGTGAGCAAGCGCTTTTCCGTCACCAAGAGCGGCAAAGTGAAACGCACAAACACCAAGTCCCGTCACCTGATGACCGGGAAGACCAGAAAGAACAAACGTTCTTTCCGTGACACGTCCATTTGCGGCACCACCGATGCCCGCAATGTCAAAGAAATGCTGCCGTATGGTTAAGGGCCACCAGCGGTATAATCAAATCATAGGAGAATCTACTTATGCCAAGAGCCACTAATAGTCCCGCCAGCAGGGAACGCAAACGCAAAATGCAGAAACTCGCCAAGGGTTTCTTCGGTCTGCGCCGCAACGGTAACCGCAACATGCAGGAAACCGTGGTCCGCGGTCTGGTTTACCAGTATCGCGATCGCCGCAACAAAAAGCGCAGCTTCCGCGCCTTGTGGATCACTCGTATCCACATCGCCGCCAACGAAGCCGGCATTTCTTACAACGCTTTCATCTCCGGCTTAGCCAAAGCCGGCGTGACGCTGAACCGCAAGGTTCTCGCCAATCTGGCCGCCACCGAGCCTAAGGTTTTCGCCGAACTCGTGAAAGTCGCCAAAGAAGCGTAAAGACGTTTTGTGCGTTAAAATAAAAAAGCCCTCCGCAAGGAGGGCTTTTTTTATCACTGGATCTCATCGCTTGAGGCTGGCTCTTTCGATGCCTCCTCAAGAAGCGCTTTCTCTTCTTCGTCAGAGACGACTTTGAAAGCGCAGTAGGCGGTGAAGAGGAGGACCATTCCGGCGTAGATGAAGCAGAAGGCCATCGTCACTTCCTCCAGGGAATTCTCGACGATGATCCTCGCTATGCCGCCAATCACTATGAAGACGAGTCCGAAGACTCTCAGAAGCACGCGGCTTTCCTTGAAACTTACCCAGACGTTGAAGAAGAGATAAACGAACCAGATCAAAAAGAAGAGATTGGAATAGAAAGCTTCCGGCAAAAGATAGAGCGCGTCGCCGACTTTCGTGCCGGTGCCGATGTTGCAGAGCAGGAAGATCGCCGTGATCAGGACGGGCAGGAAATAAGTGACCTTGGCGCGGGCTTTGGGGCCGGTCTTCCAGAAGAATATGAAGGCGTACGCGGTGACAGCCAGCTCCAGAACGTAGAAGATCGAAGTGAAGGCCGAGTAGGGGATGTTCTGCTTGAAGACGGACAGACTCAGATGATTGTTGAACCAGTCAGAACCCCAGATGCCTTCGAAAGCAAGGATGTATAGGACTACGGACGTTTCCAGGAAAGCGACGACGTAAGCGGTCTTGGAGAATTTCTCATTGAATTCCCTGATCTGAGGTGAGCAGGCCAGGCCCCAGAAGACCAGCGCGTTCAAAGAGAGCTGAAGCGGCCTGAAGGGGAGGATGTTTCCGAAGATGAACTGGGCCATGCCGAGCGTGGCGAGGGCCGCTGCGAAAGCCACGACGCTTTTCCTTAAGTAGGCATTCAAGGAAAAAACGCCCATGACAAAGAAGATCCCAAGATAGTAGAAACTGCTGCCGAAATCGTCGTCGGCCATGCCCTTGTTGAAAAGCAGGACGACCAGCGCATAACTGAGGACGTCATGAAGTTTGTAATTTCTGACGAAGCCGACAAGCAGCGAAAAAATCAGGATGCATCCGAGCTTCGTTTTGTCTTGCCAGAGGGAAGGCAGCAGGTGCCAGAGCGCGAAACCAATGAGAGCCGTGCCCATGGCGGCCAATATTTCGGGAAAAGCTTTGAAGATCTTTTTCGTGGAAGGAGCGAATGCCAAACCGTGCAAAGCGATGCCGCAGCACAAAAGAAACCATTTGGAGGAAAAAATATTGTTCCAGTAGTTAATAAGAAGAATGAGCAAACCTATGCCCATGGCGATGCAGCCAAGGATCGCAATGAACTGCACGGTGTCTTTTTTGGCGTTGATCTCTTTGGTCTTAAATTTTTCATTGTTTTCCATAGAAACCTCCTTGATTATGTTGCCGCTTATATCTTAACAGAAAAAAGAGAAAATTGAAAGGTAAACAATTTACTCGGAAATTATATTTTATATCTTGCGTTATATACAATAGTTAGAAGAATATGCCAAGGCCTTTCAAAAAGGCCAAAATTACCAGAACAGGGGAGATGAAGCGCACTACGAACAGCCAGATCTTGGAAAAGAGCCAGTCGAAGGCATTGAAGCAATTCATCTCTTCCAAGGCTTTTTTGTTGCCCCAGACATAGCTCACAAAAAGCAGCGTCATCAGTCCGGCCAGAGGCATTAGCCAAAGGCAGGTGGTGTTGTCGAGTATCGCGAAGAAAGATTCGGAGCGCAGTTTCAGAGTCTCGGTGAAGAATTGCCCCAGCTTCGGAACATTGGCGAAGTTCGCCGCAGAGACCGCAGTCAAAGGAACGAGCGGGCCCAAAACGATGATGAGAAGCCAAACGGCCTTGGCGCGCGAAAGGTAAAGTTTCTGCATGATGCCCTGAACGGCGCCTTCCAGCATGGAAATGGAGCTTGTAAGCGCAGCCAAAAGCAGCGTGAAGAAGAAGAGCGTTCCCCAGAGAGCGGACAAGGGAAGTTTTCCGAAAGCGATGGGCAGGATTTTGAAGACCAAAGAAGTTCCTTCTTCCGGAGAGAGCCCAGTGGAGAAAAGCAAGGGGAAGATGGCAAGGCCTGCGAGAATGGAAGCGATGGTGTCCAATATGACGATCGTGACGGCTGTCTTGGGCAAAGAGCTGGAGCGCCCCAAATATGAGCCGTAGGCGATTCCTACGCCTGATCCCAAGGAGAGCGTGAAGAAGGCCTGCCCCAGGGCCGCCATGACGCCTTCAGCAGTCATTTTCGAGAAGTCAGGCAGGAAGAGGAAGCGCAAACCTTCCTTGGCGTTCGGCAGAGTAAGCGCTCTGATGATGATCACGACGATCAGGATGAAAATGAGCGGCATGAAGATCTTGGAGAAGCGCTCGATGCCTTTCTGCACACCGGCCATGACGATGAAGGCGGTTGCGAGGAAGAAAGCGGCACCGGCCGCGATGGTAACCCAGTAAATTCCTCCTGAAGCTGTGACGATATTCCCGAGCAGTTCAGAGGAAACCGCGGGATCGCGGAAGATCTTTCCTATAGGAGATATGATCGTGTAAATGATGATCCAGCCTCCCACCACGGAATAGAAGACCGCGATCATAAGAGGCGTCAAAAACGTCACCGTAAAGCCGAGGAATCCCCAGCCAAAAAGCAGAGCGCCAAAAGCGAAAAATCCCGCGACGCCGGCGTGGAAATACATCCCCTTGAAACCAAAAGCCGCCGCGCCAAAAATTAGCGCAACGGCTGTAAGGAAAGAAAGCGTCGTTCTTTTGGGAGCCAATTCCGTCATGGCTTCCAAAGGTCCTTTCCCGGAGGCGCGGCCAAGACTCAGTTCGCAAAGCATGATGGGAAGGCCAATGAGGAAAATGGCGGCGAGATAGACGAGCATGAAAGCCGCTCCGCCGTATTTTCCCATGATATAGGAAAAGCGCCAGATGTTCCCGAGGCCGATGGCGGAACCCGCCATAGCCAGAACGAAACCTTTGGAGGAAGTCCAGAATTCTTTATTTGGGCTCACCTAAAAACTCCCAGCCCGTCCAGGAAAGCCAGAAGCACCAGGATGGGCGAAATGAAACGGATGAAGAAAGCCCACATGACGCAGGGGGACAAGGGCGAAGCGTCGCCTATGGCGTTGTGTTCATGCACTCCGGACAAAAGGTGCCAGAAGTGCGTGTCCATGGCGCCGGTGGAGCCGCTGCGCATTTCCTTGACGGCGTTCTTGGGACCCCAGACCCAGCCGGCGTACAGCAGCGTCAAGAAGCAGGCGATAGGAATGAGCCATTGGCAGGAGGCGTAGTCGAAAGCGTCGAACAGGCTCCCCTGGGCGGACATTAAAGTCTTCTTAACGAATTCTCCCAATGCGGGGAAGTTCGAGTAGTCGCCGGAACTGAGGGCGATTATGCAGGAGACCGTGCAGAGGCAGGGGACGAGTATGAGAAGGACTTTGCTGCGCTTCCACTTCAATTCCTCCACCATGAGGCAGACAGGGCCTTCCAGGAGTGAGACGGCACTGGTCAGGGCCGCGATGAGAACGGCCACGAAGAAGATCAGGTTCCAGATGGTGGACAAGGGCAATTTCTGAAAAGCCAGCGGCAGCACTTTGAAGATCAGAGACGGTCCGCTGTCCGGCGCAAAGCCCATGGCGAAGACTACCGGGAAGATCGCCAATCCGGCCATGACGGAAACGAGCGTGTCGAGCATGGCGACGGTGACGGTGGAGCGGGGGAGATTGTTGTCCTTCTTAAGGTAAGCGCCGTAGGTTATGGTTATGCCCATGCCCAGAGAGAGGGAATAGAAAGCGTGTCCCAAAGCCGCCAGCACGGATTTTCCCGATAAATGCGAGAAGTCCGGCACGAAAAGAAACTTCAGGCCTTTCGTGGCGTTGGGAAGAGTCAGCCCGCGGAAGATAAGCACGATGAGAAGAAGGAAAAGAACGGGCATGAAGATCTTCGAGAAGCGCTCAATGCCTTTCTGTACGCCGATCCAGATGATAACGGCCGTGGTCAGCATGAAGACCAGCGTCGCCAGGAGCGGAGCCGTCCAGGCGCCCTTGGGCGCCATGATGATGGGAGTCATAATGGCGGAGGCTTCCTCCACGGTCTGGACGTTCAGCTGTCCAAGGAGAGATTTGCAAACGTAGATGAGCGTCCAGC
>JAFSWV010000047.1 GCA_017444325.1 bacterium
ACGTACGAATCTGCCGGAAAGTCCCTCTGCCGGAGTTGCGAGCAGCGTGAAGTTGAGACCGTATTTCTTAGAGGCGTCGTCCATTCTCTTTCTCATATGTCCGATTATCTCAAGACCCAGGTTCTGAGAATCTTTGCTTTCGCCGTGATGCTCGCCGATCAGACTCTTCAAGGTTTCCGCCAAGCCGATGAAACCGCAGGAGAGCGTACCGTGCTTCAAGACTTCGCCGACCTCGTCGTCGGGTCCGAGCTTCTCACTGTCAAGCCAAACGCCCGCGCCCATCAGGAACGGGAAGTTCCTGACTTTCTTGTGACTCTGGATGGCGAAGCGGGAAAGCAGCTGATCGATGACCAGATCGATCTTGCGGTCCAGCGACTGGAAGAAAACGTCGATATTGCCGTGCGCGAGAATGGCGAGACGGGGCAGGTTGATGGTCGTGAAGGAAAGGTTGCCGCGGCTGTTGGAAATGGCTTTGGAAGGATCGTAGACGTTGCTGATGACTCTAGTACGGCAGCCCATGTAGGCGATCTCGGTCTCGGGGTGCCCTTCCTTATAGAAGGCCTTGTTGAAAGGCGCATCCTGGAAGGAGAAGTTCGGGAAGAGACGCTTGGCGCTGACGCGGCAGGCCAGTTTGAAGAGATCGTAGTTCGGCTCGCCTTCGTTGTAGTTGATGCCTTCCTTGACGCGGAAGATCTGGATGGGGAAGATGGGCGTTTCGCCGTGTCCCAAACCTGCTTCCGTAGCGAGCAGCATGTTCCTTACGACCATGCGGCCTTCCGCGGAAGTGTCCATGCCGTAGTTGACGGACGAGAACGGCGTCTGCGCGCCCGCGCGGGAGTGCATGGTGTTGAGGTTGTGGATGAGGGCCTCGACCGCCTGGTACGTTTCCTTGTCCGTTTCCTTATAGGCTTTCTTGGCGGCGAATTCCTGAGCCTTCTTGATCTCCTCGGCGGGGACGCCGATCTTCTGCAGCTCTTCCGCTTCCTTGAGAGCGTACTCCTCGCCCTTTTCGATGGTGGCCGTCAGCCCCTGCTCTTTCAGAGCTTCCTCGACCTTGGTCGCGGCTTCCAGTTTCTCGGAATCGAGAAGTTCTATATAGGTGAGGATGTTCTTGCGGTACTGTTTGGCGTAAGTCTTCTTGACGCCAGGAGCCAGACCGTAGTCGAAGTTCACGATGGACTGTCCGCCGTGCTGGTCGTTCTGGTTCGCCTGAATGGCGATGCAGGCCAGAGCGGAATAGCTGGCGATGGAATTGGGCTCTCTCAAAACGCCGTGACCGGTCGTGAAGCCGCCCTTGAAGAGCTTCAATAAGTCTATCTGGCAGCAAGTGGTGGTCAGCGTATAGAAATCCATGTCGTGGATGTGAATGTCGCCTTCCCTGTGCGCCTTGGCGTGCTCGGGTTTCAAGATGAACATTTCATAGAACTGCTTGGCGCCTTCCGAGCCGTACTTCAGCATGGAGCCCATCGCGGTGTTGCCGTCGATGTTGGCGTTCTCGCGTTTGATATCGGAATCGCTGGCATCTTTGAAAGTAATATCTTCATAGATCTTCATCAGCCTGGTGTTCATCTGGCGCACTCTGCTTCTGTTCGCGCGGTACAAGATGTAGGCTTTAGCGGTTCGTACGTGACCGGCGTCGATCAAGACCTGTTCCACCACGTCCTGGATGCTCTCAACATCGGGGACGTCCTGAATGGTTTCTTCCACTCTGCGGGAAACTTCAGCAGCCAGTTCGGCAGCGGCTTTTTCATCCTGGGGGAACCCAGTAGCGGCAAAGGCTTTTTTGATAGCGCCGGCTATTTTGCTCTCATCAAAAGGCACTCGGCGTCCGTCACGTTTTACGATTTCGCTGATCATATTTTTTCCTTGGATTTGTTGGTTGTCAGTTATTATAGCATTTTTAGGAATGATTCCTATTCCTTAT
>JAFSWV010000005.1 GCA_017444325.1 bacterium
GTCTCTCCAATTTTTCAGAGAATCCGACGATTGGGAACCGCCAAAGCATTTTTGAGCAAGCGCCAGTTTTTCCGGAATGAGCCCAGAGTGCATAGCGTAGAACATAGCACGATAGTAGTTATTGGTAGTCTGCAGTTTCTCGTCCTGCGCCATCCGGTCAAGTTCTTTCTGCAGCTTGCACTTTCTTATGAAGTAGTGGGCGAAGCGCCAGACATCCGCCTCGTAAGTCTCCATGCATTCGTTGAAATACTTGATAGCTTCGTCGTGCTCGCCGAATCCTTCAAGGTCGATGCCGCGCATAAAGTACGAACGGCAGTCCTTCTCCCCGGGCCAGTCCGCGCAGTCGCTCATAACGGCCAAGGCCGTTTCTGGCTCCGCCAAACTCTTCTGGTTGTCCTTGATGGTAAGCGTCAGCTTCCCGTCCTTCCCGAAAGTTTCCCAAACGCCTTTGGGCACAGTGAACCAGACCAATCCTTCCTTCGCGGCTTCGCCCCTGGACCAGGCCAGCCATTTGTCCACGTTGAGATCTAATTCATACGCTCCCTTCTTGACCTTAACGCCGAAAAGCATGGAGGTAGGGACGATCTGGCCGTCAATTCCCTTGGCCAGCTCAACAGTAATGTTCCTGATCGCCTCGTTGGTCGGGCACTTCTCGATAGAAATGGTCTTGCCTTCGCACCAGAAATGATCTTCAGCAAAAGCGCAGGCGCAAATCGCCAGCGCGCAAAGAAAGACAAAGCCGTTTGATATTTTCATACAGGATCCCCTTTTATCAATTATCTTTATTTTATTTTACCAGAAAAGACGAAGGAGACACATATCCCTAAGCGAGGGATATGTGTCTCCTTCGGCGTTATCGACGTGAAATCAATTATTCCGTAGCTTGCAAAGCTTTGTCGGAGTGCTTCACTATGACCGCCAGACCGTAAGCCATGACGACGGCGAAGCAGAAAGCCACCACCACGAAGGCGGTGTTGATATTCGTCAGGTCGGAGATCTTGCCCTGCACCGGAGTGATCACCGCGGCGCCAAGGATCGCCATGATAAGTCCGGAGGAACCGATCTTAGCGTCAGCGCCAACATCTTCCAGCGCCAGACCGTAGATGGTCGGGAACATGAGGGAGAGCGCGACGGAGATCGAGATAACGGCCAGGACGCAGGGCCAGCCGCCAGCCACACCGTGGCCGAGCATGACCACAAGGCTCATGGCGATACCGATAATGGCCGCCCAAACAAGCAGCTTGGAAGGCGTCACGTACTTCATCAGCCAGGTGAAAACGAAGCGGGCGACAATGAAGACCGCGATGGTTATGATCTGCCAGGTGCCGGCAACGGCTTCGCTGATCCCGAATTCTCTCATGGCTATGCGGATCGTGAACGACCAGGTGCCGATCTGCGCGCCCATGTAGAAGAAAAGGGCCAGAACGCCGAAGACGAACTTCCAGTTCTTAATGAGCCTGCCGTAAGCGGAAAGGAAGCTGTCCCTGTTGGTGTCGGCGCCTTCCGGCATCTTGACCAGCAGCATGGCGATCA
>JAFSWV010000048.1 GCA_017444325.1 bacterium
ATTCGCGAGAAGACCGATAAAGGCGGTTGAGACCGCACGCCGACAGGTCGCCGAATTTCTGGGCGCCGCCTACGAAGACGAGATCATCTTCACGAGCTGCGGCTCGGAATCTGACAGCACCGCCATCCTGGGCTCCCTGCAGGCCCAAATCCCCCCCTCCCAGGGCGGAAGGGATGAAGTCATAGTGTCCGACGTGGAACACCCCGCCGTTTTCAATCTGAGAAAGCATCTGGAGAGGATGGGATATACGGTCAGAGTACTGCCGGTCAACAAAAGCGGTTTGGTGGAGACCGCAGCGCTTGAAAAAGTCATCAGCGAAAAGACCGCCCTCGTCAGCGTCATGTACGCCAACAACGAGACAGGCTGCATCATGCCGATCGCCGAACTGACTGAGATCGCGCACAGATTCGGCGCCCTTATGCACACGGACGCCGTCCAGGCCGCCGGCAAGATAAAGCTCGACGTCCAGAAACTCAACGTCGATATGCTGGGCATTTCCGGCCACAAGATCCATGCGCCCAAAGGCGTCGGAGCGCTTTATCTGAAGAGAGGAACATCCTTCCGCCCCTTCCTGGCGGGCGGACACCAGGAGCGCGGCCGCAGAGCAGGCACTGAGAACGTCGCCTCGATCGCAGGGCTTGGCAAAGCCTGCGAAATGGCGAACGAAGCCTTGGAATACGAGCAGACCGAAATAAGAAGACTCAGGGACAAACTGGAAGCCGGCCTTCTGACTATCCCCTACTCTTATCTGAACGGCGACAAGGAAAAACGCACCCCCAACACCACGAACATCTCCTTTGAGTTCATAGAGGGCGAAGCCATTCTGCTTTCCATGAGCGACAAAGGCATCTGCGCTTCCACCGGCTCCGCCTGCTCAAGCGAATCGCTTGAACCCTCGCATGTGCTTTTGGCGCAGGGATTGCCGGCCAAACTGGCGCACTCCGCCGTGCGCTTCAGCTTAAGCCGCTACACTACGGAAAGCGAGATCGACTACGTTATTGCGGAAATGCCGAAAGTCATTGAAAGGATCCGCAAGATGTCTCCTTTCTGGCACGAGAATTAGCCGACCAATTCCTCTAACAGCGCCTTAAGGGAAAACTTCTTCGCGGCGAACGCGAGGATGAAGTAAACAGCCGCGCCGATGATTCCGAGCAGCGGCAGTTTTATGAGGCTCCCGAAAGTCAGATAGCGCATTCCCAGCATGACCGCCGCGAACATGACGACTGAGAATGCGGCGCATTTCGCGGCGAAGCCAAGGTCCAGGAATCGCAAGGGAGAGAAGCCGTAGCTTTTTACTTTCCAGGCGCAGAGCACAAGCAGAAGAATATAAGAGAGCAAGCTCGCCAGCGCCGTGCACCACATGCCGAGCGACTTTGTGAAGAGCGTGTTGATGACAAGGCAGAAGAGCGCGGAGGTGAAATTGGCGAAGAACAAAAAGCGGCTGTGGCCTTTCAGGAAGATCACGTTGTGATAGAAAGCGTTCACCTGGCTTATCAGCGCAGCCAGCAAAGGCAGCAGGAAGAAAGCGTAGGAAACGTTGAATTCCTCCCTCCTTGTTATGGCGTCAAGGATAACGTCGTGCGTCGCCAGAAGCCCCATGAAAAGAGGCAGCGCCAGGAAGAAGTAAAGCCTCGCGAAACGCCGGCAGATAGTAACGACAGTCTCCTTGTCTTTCTTCGAAACGGCTTCCGCCAGAACGGGCAGAAGCGTATAGGCGATCGGCAAGCCGAGATACTGGATGAGCATGGCGATCTTAAGGGAGGCGTCGTAGCGCCCGACTTCGCCGGCCCCCGTCTGGAAGCCGAGTATGACTTTGCCGCCCGTCCCGAAGAGCCAGGTGGAAAGGCCGAACATCATGAGAGGCGCGCCGAAAATTATCATGCCTTTCAAAGCCGGGAGCGCCGGACCGTCCTTGGGCAGGGCGAATTCGTCGTCGCCTTCCACCTGAACGCTATCGTCCTTTCTGCCGAATTCCAGCAGCGCGAAGAGCAGATAAAGCAAAACTACGTAGGCCGCTTTGACAGCAAGGGTAAATTTGATTATCTTCGCAAGGTCGAAGCCGGCTTTCGAGGCGTAAAAATAAACACCCAATATCGCCATCGTATAAACCATCCTGACAAAGGAGTGCAAGTCGATCCTGAGCCTGGCGCGGTAGCTGCCGTCCAGGAGAAGCTCCAGGGCGTTCAGGAGGATCAAAGGCAGCGCGGCTCTTAAGCATTCAAGCGCCACGGGCGTTTTGATCACCTTCTCCGCGATCATGGGATCGAGGAAGCGCATGACAAAAGTCAGGAGCAGCCCCAGCGCGACTATAAGCGTGGAAGAGAGAATGAAGAGCCTGCACACATAGGCGCTTTTGTGCGAGCCTCCCAGGAAGCGGATGACGGACTGGCTGAGTCCCAGTCCGGTAAGGATCACCGCCACAGAATAGATCTGCTCGATAAGCCCCCAGGTCCCGAAGATCTCGGAGCCGAACGCGCCGCCCAAAATGTAGATGAGCAGGAATCCCCTGATGAAATCAAGGATGTCCGAAACTCCCCTGACGAGGACGAAGAAATATTCCCTTCTCTTTTCCATCAAAGCTTCTGCTGGTATCCCCAGTTCAAAAGATTCTTGACCGCGTCGTCCCTTTCCTTTTTGGAGGGGGCGCCGATGACGACCAGGATCATCCTTCTGTCGTTCCTAAGACAGGTGACCGTCACGCAAAAGCCGGCCTGGGCGTAGAAGCCCGTCTTCAGGCCGTCAACGCCCTGGCAGCGGCCAACTAAGCTGTTGCGGTTGCTGAGCTGGAATTTGCCGTCCCTGAAAGTGTCGAGCCTCGTACTGGTCCATTCCAGAAGCTTGGGATATTTCAGAAGCTCCCTTGCGAGCATCGCCATGTCGAGCGCGGAGGATTTGTTGTTGGCGCCTTTCTGGGGAAGCCCGTGCGGATTGTAAAATTTCGTCGCCTTCATGCCCAATTGGCCGGATCTCTTGTTCATCATGGCGACGAAGTCATCGACATTGCCGCCCAGCGTCTCCGCCACGGCGAAGGCCGCGTCGTTGGCGCTCATGATCATGACGCACTTCAAAAGTTCGCCCAGCGTGAACTTTTCCTTTTCCGCCAAATAGACCTGGCTGCCGCCTATTTTGGAAGCCGCGGCCGAAACATTCACCATGCCGTCGAGCTTGGCTTCTCCCCTTTCGTCCGCTTCCAGGGCCAAAAGCGCCGTCATCATCTTCGTCATGGAGGCGATCTCCAGAGGATCGTTCTCGTTCTTAGCCCAAAGGATGTCGCCCTTGGTGGCGTCAACAAGTATCCCGCCTTTGATGCTGTCGAGTCCCTTGACTACGGCGCCTCTTTTGACCTTGTTGATGTTCCAGACTTTGGCAAGCGGCGGAACCTTCGGCTTCTCCTTTTCGGGAAGTTCCGGAACGGGAATAGCCGCGAGCTCCTCCATCGGGGTGAGCTCCTTTTCCGGCTCCTTCTTGCCCTTCGACATGTCAGGCCAGAAAGCTACGAAAAAAAGCGCTATGGCGGTCACCAGGAAAAGCAGGAGATACTTATACTTGCCCATTCAGTTCTTCCTTAAGTTTTGCGAGTCCGCGGTAAAGCACGGCCTTGATGCCGACCCTCCGCGCGCCCTCTACGTTTTCAAGTCTATCGTCTATCAAAAGGCAGTTTTCCGCCTTCTCGTTCACAATGGCAAGCGCCCTTTCAAAAAACTCCGCCTCAGGCTTCAGAGCGTGGACTTCGTAGGAAGGGATCCAGCCGTCCATGAAGAGAAGCTCGGGCGCTTTTTCTTTCACGAATTCCAAATGCTCCACGTTCGTGTTGGAAAGAACGTAGCAGGGGTATTTTTCATGCAGCTCGCGGGCGAAAGCGGCCGTCTCGCCGGGAGTACCGAAAATATCATTCCAAGCCAGACGGAATTTTTCTCTGTCCAGGCTAACTTTCAGTTCTTTTTCCACCGCGTCCTTAAGGTCATCAAAAGAGCAAAGCCCTTTCTCGAAATCATCAAGCGGCTTGGCGAGTTTTTTTTGCAAAGCGTCCCGGCGCCAGAAAAGCATCAGGCTTTTTCTAAGCGGCAGAACCCCTAGGAAATTGCGCCAGAGCCTGGCGTGGGAAAAAGGTATCAGCACGCCGCCCAGATCCCAGAGAAGAACCTTCACTTCCGCCATCTTCTTCCGTCCAAGCCTTCATCTAAAGGCGCGCCTTTTAAATACCAGAAAAACAACCCGGCATACAGTTTCATTTTCGACTTCACTTTCTCATTTAGCCCCAAAGTCAGAAGCGTCAGAATGAAATAAGCCAGGAGGTTGACGAATGTCCTTAAGAAAACGCCCGCTGCAAGGAGAAAAAGCGCCATTTTCCCGTAACGCAGCCTGAAGAAGAGCATTCTGGAAATGTGGAACTCGATCCTCGCCCTTACGGGAACTTTGTTGGCCGAGCGTCCCTGCAGATGCGTGGCTTTGACATTCGGGAAATGCACGACCTTGAAACCGTTGTCGCGCATCCGGCAGCACCATTCCGTTTCCTCGAAGAAAAAGAAGAAACGGTCGTCAAGCGGCCCGGCTTTTCTCACCGCTTCGTATGAGGCGAGCATGGCCGCTCCCAAAAGGCTTTCGACTTCCAAAGGCTCGTTCCCGGCCGGATGAGATTTTCTGTAGCGCTTCTGGTAGAGCGAACGGTTCACGAGTTCGCTTGCCAAAGTCGGGACCGGTCCGTAAGAAAACTGAGAACTGCCGTCCTCCCTAACGAAGCTGACGCTCCCAAGCCCGAGATCAGTGATCTTTCCCGCCTCCTCAAGCAGATCTTTCAAAAAGTCCGGCGGCAGGATCAGATCGGAATTCAAAAGCAAATAGTACGCGTATCCTTCCCTTGCCAAAATCTTGTTAAAAGCGCCGGCGAACCCCAGGTTCTCGGGCAGGAGCAGAAGCTCCGCCTCCCCTTTCATCTCGGCAAGCCTTTCCTTTTCGCCAGGCGACGTGGAAGCGTTGTCTATGATGACAAGATCGTAGTCGACTCCCCTTCCGGCAACCTTCAGGGACTCCAACGCCCCCCGGAGTTCTTCCGAGGTGTTGTAGTTTAGGAAAGCCAAAAGGATCTTGGCGCTCATCTTATCAGCGGTCTGAGAAGGAATGATAGTTGGGGGCTTCCTTACTTATCCTGATGTCGTGCGGATGCGCTTCCCTTATGCCGGAAGCGGTGATGCGGCGGAAGATGCCGTTGTGCCTGAGCTCCTCGATGTTCCTGCAGCCGTTGTAGCCAAGAGAGGATCTCAAGCCGCCCGCGAACTGGGTCAAAACGTCGCCGACATGTCCGGCGTACGGAACCATGCCCTCGATGCCTTCCGGCACGAGTTTGTCGGTGGAAACGTCCTGCTGGCTGTAGCGCTCTCTGCTGCTCTTGGAGTCAAGCATGGCGCCCAAGCTGCCCATGCCGCGGTAAACGACGAAGCGGCGGCCCTGGTGGATGATCTTTTCGCCCGGGCTCTCTTCGGTTCCGGCCAAGGTGGAGCCCATCATGATGCAGCTTGCGCCGGCTACTATCGCTTTCGCCACGTCGCCGGAATGGCGGATGCCGCCGTCACTGATGATCGGGATCTCGTCGCCGACGCCCTGCGTCGCCTCATAGACCGCGGTGATCTGCGGAATGCCGACGCCGGTGATAACGCGCGTCGTGCAGATGGAGCCCGGGCCGATACCGACTTTGACAGCGTCCGCGCCCGCTTCCAGCAAGGCTTTCGCGCCTTCCCTGGTCGCGACGTTGCCAGCTATGACGTCCACATCGGGATAATTCTTCTTCATGTATTTGACCATCTCGATGACGCCCTTAGAGTGAGCGTGCGCCGTGTCGATGACGATGACGTCCACGCCGACCGCCGCAAGCTTCTCGACTCTCTCGAAATCGTTGGTG
>JAFSWV010000049.1 GCA_017444325.1 bacterium
CACATAAGCCGGTTTATTAGGCTTCAGTTTTTCAATTTCGGGGCTTTTTTCGCATGATTGAAACTTGCCAAGAATTAGGCAGTCCCTTATGACAACGTTTCCCGCCCGTTTGAACATTCCTCCCGATGCGCAGTTACGGTTTTGATAGAAGATATCGACAGAACATCCTTCTATGTAAGAGTTCGAGCAGTTAATCGCGAACCCGGCTAACGTTTTCTTGCTTAAAAGCGTGCCGGAAACATAGACGTCGCTTATGCGCGCAAGGTCGATGCTTTTCGCCAGCCCGCAGGCTGTTTCATCGCCGGAAATGGAGCAGTTTAAAAGCGCGAGATTTTTTACGCAGGTGTCAGTTCTTATGGATTCGAGCGTTTTCTCATAAGAATTGGTGGAAAAAGGGAAGGGGCGGGGCGCCGCTTTTCCTAGGGTTGTGAAAAGCGCGGCGTTTTTGGTCGGCGAAGCAATGTAGAGGTTTGATATGTAATGGCCGCCGCCGTCGAAAGTGCCGTTGAAATGGCCAAGCGGCAGGAAACCGCGGGCACCGTTCCAGCCTCTGGTCTCTGATGCGTCGATGTCGGCTGTCATTTTGAAATGCTTGTCAGCGCACTCGGAGGAGTTATCCCTAAACCAGACGAGATTCTCGATCCTATCGATAAGATAGGGATCCTCCGCGCTGCCGCTTCCTTTCGGTTTTACGGGCGAGTTTCCGGCAAGCGACAGACAGGGGAACAATAGGAGCAATAAAACGAGAATTTTTTTCATAAGCGCTTCAGCATCTTTTCAAGCTTACGAAGTTTCGGGAAGCTTTTTCCGTCCTCGATCTCCCAAACTGTGTCGAAGTCCCAGTTCTTGTAGGTCTCTTTTTTCCTCAGCTTTTCGTTGGAGATGCCGACCTTGTTGTTATCGTTCAAAGTTCTTCTGATATTTTCGGCGCTGTAAAAGGAATTGTGAACCGTTGCGGAATCTGAGAAAGTGATGACCTTATCCTTCCGCCTGTCGGTCAGAATTGAATTCAAAACAAGGCAGTTGTAAAGATAATAGTTGCCTCCGCCTACGAGAATGATGGAATAATAGGCGTACGATTTCCCTGTTTTCCTGATTGTGCGGGCGCTGTAGCCGGTGTCGATCCTTGAATCTGTGGGATCGTCCATGCTGTATTGGAAGGAGCCGAGGGAAAGGTAATTTTTCAGGACTGTGTTCTGGGAGGAAGTGAAGCAGCCGAAGGCGCTGCATTCGCGGTTCCTGAATTCAATATCGGTCTCGCATTCCTCCAGGCAGGAATTGTTGCAGGTCAGGGAAAATCCGGCCGCTGTTTTTTCGCTTTTCAACTTTCCGGAGATGTAAACCCTGGAGATCATGGCGAAATCGATATTGCAGGAGAGGCCGGCCGCCAGATCTTTCCCGAAGAAGTCGCAGTTTACGAGCGCGAGATCTTTTACCGTGGCGAAATCTTTGGAGCGCCGAGCCAAGTTCTCGAGGACGTTGGTTGAGAAATCGAAGTTTTGCAAAGGTGTGCCGATCCTGGCGAAAAGGGCGGCGCCTTGTTCTTTCCTGTTGATGAAAAGGTTTGAGATTATATGCCCGCCGCCGTCGAAGCAACCCCGGAAGGGATAGGAGGCATAGGCTTTTTTATTTTCGTGCATATATCCGATAGGTAAAAAGCCTCTGCCGTCGTTCCAGAATTTCGTTTCTGCCGCGTTTATGTCCGAGGTCAATCTAAAATTTTTCGTAGAAACGTTTGTAATGTTTTCTCCCATCCAGACAAGATGTTCGATCTTATTAATAAGGAAAGGATCATCTGCACTGCCCGTGCCCGCGGGCTTGATAGCTATGTTTTCCGCAAACACTGAAGCGGCGAAGATCAGAAGCACCAAAGTTACCGAATGAATTTTCATACTTATCTCTTTAACATTTTTTCAATTCTTCGCAGCTTTGGGAAACTTTTCCCATCCTCTATCTCCCAGACTGAATCGAAGTCCCAGCCAACGTACGTCGATTTATCCATGAGTTTGCTGTTGGGAAGACCGCCAAGGTCTTCGTCTTTCGGATCTTTCTGAAGATTGTCCGTACTGTAAAAGGAATTATGCAGTTCTTATGAATTTGAGAAACAATAAAGCCAGTACTTTCGTTTGGTGCTCAGAAGGGAATTCAAGACAAGACAATTGTAAAGGTTGAGCCGTCCTTCGCCTGAAAGGGTAATGGAAAAACAACTCAGCGGTCTTTTGTTGTGATAGGGACTTAATCTGTGAAGGGGAGTCGTGTATTTGAGCTTAAGACTTTTTTCGTAAGTGGGGTCCTGGCTGTATTGGAAAGATCCGAGCGACAGGCAGTTTTTCAGATAAGCATTTTTAGAGGAAGAAAAGAAACAGGCTGCATCTGAAAAGCGGTTGTCGAATTTCAAATCTATTTCGCATTCGTCCAGGCAGGAATTCTCGCATTTTTCGGCAATGCCGGCCGTAAGCCTGTCGCTTTTCAATGTGCCGGATATGTAAACTCTGGAGATAAGTGCGTACTCAATTTCATCGCTAAGACCTGCAGCCAGGTTTTTGCCTACGAAATTACAGTCAACTAACGCCAGATCTTTTATGACGGCCGTGCCTTTGGAGATATCGGTAAGGTTTTTGATAACGTCCGGGGAAAAATCGCGCTTTTGAAAAATCATGCCGATCTTGGCGAAAAATGAGGCGGGCTGTTTTTTTCTGTTGATGAAAAGATTCGAGATAACGTGTCCGCCGCCGTCGAAAGTGCCGCAGAAGCTAGCGGGACGCCCGGAATTTTCGCTGATGTACCCGATGGGCAGGAAACCTCTGCTGTTGTGCCAAGTCTTGGTTTCCGAGGCGTCGATGTCGGCGGTCAAACGGAAACATTTTGCGGAGACATTGGTAATGTTTTCTCCCATCCAGACAAGATGTTCGATCTTGCTGATAAGGAAGGGGTCCTCGGCGCTGCCGCTACCGCTTGGCTTAATAGCTTTGTTTTCCGCAAGCGCGGAAAGCGAAAATAGAAGTATCAAAGCAATTAGCAGTTGTTTCATACTTCTATTTTAGCAGAAAAATGGCAATGAAACTACTTAACGGTTTTTGGAGAGGTAGCGCCAGTAGGCCATGAGGCTCTTGGGGTCGTCGGTGACTTCCGAGAGAGAGCGGAGGGGGATGATCTCGACTCTTATCTTTTCGTTTTCGTCGGGGCAGCCGCAGATCCTGCCTTTCAGGGAGTCGAGCTCTTCTTTTGTCAGGTCGATTTCCGCGGCGAAGAGGAAGATGATTTCGTCGCTGATGCCGTAGGTGGGGAAGAAGCCGCCGAGGTCGATCACGTTTTCTTTCGTTATCTCAAGGCCGGTCTCTTCTTTCACTTCTCTTACGGCGGTCATGAGCTTGTCGGTGGAGTCGTCCAGCATGCCGGCGGGGATCTCTTTCGTTTCATAGAGGCCGGCGGCGAACCTGGGCTGGCGCACGATGACGGTGTATTTTTCGCCTTCGCAGCGGATTATTATGAGGACGGCGGATGCGTCGCCGCGCATGAGCACGGCGCCCGGGACCTGGCGGCCGTCCTGGTCAAAGGCCTGGACGAAGAGCTTGGCGAAGAGCAGGCCGCCGTTGTGGCGGCGGTCAACGGCCTGGACGGTTATTTCCTTAATGCTGAAGCGCTGGTCCATGCGGCGGATCCAGTTCTTGTACTGCAGGCTGGTCCTGACCATCTCGATGTCTTCCTTGCGGCCTTTCCAGGTGAAGCTGTCGAAAGAGCTTTCCTCTTCGAGGTCGTTTCCGGTAAGGGAGTCGATCCATTCCTTGATCCTGACGTAAAGGGGCTGTTTGAAGCCGACCACGTAAGGGTAAAAATCCTCCCATTTTCTCCATTCGAAAGCGCTGAACTCCTTATCGAAGTCTTCGCTGGCTTTGGCTAAATTCTCAGCCGCTTCCGGGTCGCTTTTGTAGCGGAAAAGGAACCATTTTTGAGTCTGTCCGCGGTAGCCGAAAAAGGTAGGTTTGTTCCTGGGGACTTCGTAAGTCAGCCAGAAAGGACATTCGGCTGTGAGCTCCACTTCGTTTTCAGAGAGCCCGGTCTCTTCTTTGAGTTCGCGCCAGGCGGCTTCCCTGGGCGTTTCGCCGGGATCGATGCCGCCCTGGGGCCACTGCCAGGAGCCTTTGAAGCTGAGCCGTTCTCCGGTCCAGAAAAGGCCCTCGCCGTTTATCACTACAAGTCCTACGCAGGGCCGGAAGGCGTTGTTTATGGGAGTCATTTGAGTACGCATAGAGCCATTATAGCATAAGCGCTTTTGGTTTTACATTTAACCACTTTTATACTATAATTTAATTTATACAATCAATAATATAAGGGTATTATGATCCAAGTCAAGGAACTTGTAAAAACCTACGCCGACCTTACGGCGGTGGACCATATCTCGTTTAATGTCGAGAAAGGGGACGTGGTCGGCCTCCTGGGCCCGAACGGGGCCGGGAAGACGACTACCATGAAGATCCTGACCTGCTTCATGCCGGCTACTTCCGGCGAATGCAAGGTCGCCGGGCACGACGTTTTCAAGGAATCGCTGGAAGTCAGAAGGCACATCGGCTATATGCCTGAGAACGTTCCCCTTTACACCGATATGCGCGTGGTGGAATTCCTCTCCTACAGGGGAAGGCTCAAAGGCCTGAAGGGGCAGAACCTCATCAATCGCATAAACTGTGTGATAGACGCCTGCGAACTCGGCCAGGTCAGGACCAGGATAATCGAGCAGCTGAGCAAGGGCAACAAGCAGCGCGTCGGTTTGGCGGACGCCTTGATAGGGGACCCGGACATCCTGATCCTGGACGAACCGACCATCGGCTTGGACCCCAACCAGGTCAGAAAAGTCAGGGAGCTTATCAGGGAGATAGGCCGCGACAGGACGGTCATACTTTCCACGCACATTCTTCCGGAAGTCGAGATGGTCTGCGAGAAGGTCATCATCATGTACAAAGGGAAGATCGTGGCCGAGGACTCGATGTCGAATCTTAGGAGCGGCAACAAGAAGCGCTACGTGGTCGAGATCTTTGCGCCGAAGGCGGAAGTGGAAAGGGCCTTGCTGGACGTTAAGGAAGCCTACGAGATCAGGACAAGTGAATCGGAAGGCTGGGTGAGGGCCGAGATGCTCTCCCGTCTGCCCGAGGAGAATATTTCGGAGAAGATCTTCCTGGCTCTCCAGAAACCGAATTGGAAGATCAGGCTTCTGACGACGGTCATGCCGACCTTGGAAGACATCTTTGTGGAAATGACGACGAAACACTAAGGAAATATGCGGAATTTCAGAACACTTTTCAGAAGGGAGCTGGCGACCCTCTACTATACGCCGACGAGCTATGTCGTCATGTGCGTGTTTTTGATCGTGGTCGGCTGGCTCTTCTGGATCCTTGTGAACTACCTAAACGCGCCTTCGAAGCCGATTGACGCCAACGTCTTCGGTTATCTTTTCGGCGGGACTTTCATTTACTGGATGGTGGTGGCGGCCGTCACTTCCGAGCTTACGATGCGTTCCTTCTCCGAGGAATACAGGAGCGGGACCATAGAGATGCTGATGACGACGCCTGTGACGGACACGCAGGTCGTATTGTCCAAGTTCGCGGCGGCCCAGGCCTTCCTGATGATCATGTGGGTGCCGACGCTCGTTTACGTCTATGTCTTGAGCCGCTTCACGACGGTCGATATGGGCGTAGTTATGGCGGGGTATCTGGGAACGTTCCTTTTGAACTGCATGCTGACGTCTCTGGGCATCATGATCTCCTCGACGAACAGAAGCCAGTTCGTTTCCTTCTTCGTGACTTTCATCGGCATTCTGATGCTTTTCTCCTTGAACTTCATGCAGGACGTCGTCTCCAACAAGTGGCGCGTGGTGTACCGCTATGCGTCCGTTCTGGAGCAGTTCAACCCCTTCACCAAGGGCGTCATCAGTTCGCAAAGCGTCATCTATTTCGTAAGCATCACGCTCTTCCTTTTGTTCTGCACCATAAAGAGCGTGGAATCCAGGAAGTGGAGATGATCTTATGAAAGAGACGATTATAAGAAGACTGACTTACGGCGCCAACGTCGGCATAGGCATTATATTGGCTTTCGTTCTGGTAATTTTGGCGAACGCCCTGGCCGCCAAATACCCGAGGCGTTACGACTTCATCCAGAAGCAGGATCTCTACAAGCTCAGTGAAAAGACGCTGAACGTTTTGAAAGAACTCCAGCAGCCGGTGGAATTCTACGTTTTCGGCAATCCGCAGAACAGTGAGCTTTACCCGAAGGTCAAGCGTTTAATCGACCAGTACTGCGACGCCAGCTCCAAAGTGACCTGCATCCTGGCGGACGATTACATTTTGAGAGATCCTGGCAAGATCCAGAAGATCAAGAACCAGTTCAACGTGACCGACTGGGACACCGTCATCGTGAAAGTGGGCGAGGAGACGAAGGAGCTCAAGGAAAACGACATGGGCGACTTCAAGTTCGAGCACAACTACTATGACTACGGACAGAAGAAGAAACTTGTGTTGTTCAAAGCAGAGCAGGCCCTGACCTCCGCCATCCTGGAACTGCAGAATCCCGAGCAGAAGAACGTCTATTTCACGGTCAACCACGGCGAGAGAAGCATCCTTAGCAAAGAGGACCGCAACTACCGTATCGTGAAGGAATACCTGGAAAGGGACCGCGTCGTTTGCGCGCCCTTAGAACTCTACAGGCTATCCGACATGACGGAGACGAACTGCGATCTATTGGTGATCGCCGGGCCGACCAGGGATTTCCTGGAGGAGGAAGTGGAAGTGCTGCGCCGCTACATAATGCAGGGCGGACGCGCGCTCATCATGATGGATCCGAATTCAGACTGCAAGAGCATTCCGAAGCTTCTGACTTCCTGCAACATCAATGTCGGCGACGACGTCACCGTCGATCCAACGACCAGGATAGCGGGCACAGGCTGGTTCGATCTGGTCATTCCGACTTATCCTCCGCACGAGATCACGAAAAACCTCGATTCGCTCAGCATCTTCTACATGGCGCGCTCCGTAATGGAGATCAATCCGGACAACAAGGATTATTTTGTCACGCCTTTCCTGCAGACGACTGCGGACGGTTGGGGCGAGACTAAGTACCACGGCACTTCCTATCACTTCGATGAGAAGACAGACCTTCCCGGACCTGTGACGATCGGCGCGGCCGTTGAGAACAGACGCACGGGACTGAGGCTCGTCGTCATAGGTGACGCGGATTTCGCCGACAACTTCTATGCCGAGCGTCCCATCTCTAATCGCGACATCTTCCTGAACGCCTGCAACTGGGCGATGCAGAGAGAATACCTGGTAAGTATCGGGCCGAAGACTATCCAGGAGATCAGGAGCCTGAAACTGAATCGCAAGCAGATCTCTTTGATAAGAACTTTGGTAATAGTTTTGGTGCCGGCGCTGGCGCTCTCATTGGGCCTCCTTGTTTATGTGCGCCGCCGTCAGTAAGGAACTTTCATGAAATTTAAGACCACGTTATTTTTATTAATACTCGTTCTGGCGGTCGGCGGCTACGTTTGGTTCGTGGACCGCTTCAAACCAAGTACGGCCGAGCTGAAGCAGACTGAAAAAAGAGTCCTGCAGGATTTCCGTCCCGAATTGATCACCAGGATAACTATTGACAGGCAGGTGAGGGAGAACGAGACCGGAAAAGTGCTCCGCCTCGACAAATATGAGCTCGAGAAGGAAGCGCTGGGCTGGAAACTCGTGAAGCCGGTGAACTTCCCGGTCAACACCCCGCTTGTCCGCCAGATCCTGGACAATCTGAAGAAAGTTGATCAGAACCGCTTCATCTCCGGCAACGAGTACGAGAACATGAACCGCGACGCCACCGGACTGAACGCACCGGACATCATTGCGACTTTCGAAACGCCGCAGACTTCCGTCGTTCTGCGCGTGGGCGCCCAGGTCCCGTTGGGCTGGGAATACTACGCCGAACTGAAGGGCAAGCGCCAGGCTTACTTTATCCCGAACCAGATGCGCGACATTCTCTGCTTCGAGACCGACAGCTCCGAGCAGGATGTCAGGCGCAGAAAAGTCTTCGATGTTACGCCGGAATATGTGAACGCCTTGCAGATGTCGATAGGCGGCTATGAGATCGATCTGAGAAAAGGAAAAGACATCCTGAGCTGGTACACCCAGGCTCCGATCTACGACAGGGGCGACGACAAGCTGATAGGGGATATCGTTAAAAAACTTTCCAAAGTTGACGTCTTGGAATACATCGAGCAGCCCAAGGAGAAGGTCGATTTCAAATATTCCGTGGCGCTCGTGCAGAGGGAGAATTCCCAGCGGCTGCAGATCAGCGACGTCGTCATCACGGTTGACGAATGGGATGAGACGAACCGCTTCTGTTATGCCAGAAGATCCGAGTACGGCCAGTTCTTCACGCTGCATCCCGACGTTCTCGATTCCTTCGTGCCCGACGTCGACCACTATCGCGCCAAGACGCTCATAGCGCCGGGCGTTTTCGACGACGTCTGCGAACTGGAGCTTATCAAAAACGGCAAGGTCATGAACTTCTCCTTTGACAAACAGGCGAACAAGTGGGATCTCTCAAGCATGCTGACGACGACGCTGAAGGACGAGATGGCGATAGAGGACTATGTCTTCCTCTGGATGGACATGCCTATAAAGCGTTTTGCCAGTCCTGAGGAGGCGAGAGCGGCTCTGCAGGAGAAGTTCCTTGACATGAGAGTGCGCTATCAGGACAGGGACGAATACGAGAATTATGCGCTTTCCGCTCCCAAAGACGGCTTGATGTTCACGGAGCGCATGACGAACGTTTTCGTCGCCGTGAGCGCTGACGAGGTCGCAAAGCTCTATACGACGAACACCTTCCGCTTCCTGACGAGGGAGGCTATGAACGTTCCGGAAAACGAAGTTGACAGAATAGAATTGGAGACGCCTGAAACGGCCGTCACCATAAGTTACGGGACGAACTTCTGGCTTGCCACCGAGAACGACAAGACGCGCCAGATCCTTCCCAGGGTAAGGGACGAAGTGGCCAGCCGCATGCCTGTGCTTATAGACCATTACGTTAAGGAATGCTCCGAACTTGATCTGCCGTCTTTCGGCCTTGACAAACCGTTTTTGAAACTGACTTTCATTTTGAAAAAAGGCGAGAGCAAGACCATTGCGCTGGGCAAAGAGGCTGAGTCCGGACGCTACGCCATGCTGGGAGAACAGCCCTATGTCTTTGTGGTGAACAAGGAGACCGCGCTTTCCTTGGAGCAGTTCATAGAACTAGCGAGAATTTATCGTGAATGACTATCAAAGGAGTCAAAACATGAGAAAAGCTATATTTA
>JAFSWV010000050.1 GCA_017444325.1 bacterium
AAACGTGACCGCCAGAACGAGAAGGCGCGCAAGCGCAACTCCGTCTGCAAGGCGAAGCTCCACGACACGCACAAGAAGCTCTTCAAGGCCGCCGACGCCGGCTCCCGCGAGGAGGCAGAAAAGAAGTTCAAGGAGCTCGTCTCCGGCCTCGACAAGGCCGCGAAGAAGGGCATCATCACCCGGAACACCGCCAACCGCAAGAAATCCCGCGCCCAGCTGAGGCTCAACAAGATGGCGGCGGCGGCCCCGGCAGCCGAGGCAAAGTAAACCCGGAACGCACTGAAGGACAAACGGGAATGTGATTGGCGGAGGGCATTGGAATGTGACAGCATTCTGGTGCCCTTCGCGGCTTGAAAAAGGCGGAATCTCAAAACGCCGGGAGATCCGGGGAACCGGGGCTTCCGGACAACGCAAAGAAAAGAACAGGAACGACAGAAAATGGCAAAGAAGACTCTCAGGGACATCGACGTCAAGGGCAAGCGCGTGCTGATGCGCGTGGACTTCAACGTGCCCATGGCCAAGGACGGCTCCGGCAAAATAACGGACGACACCAGAATCGTGGCCGCTCTCCCCAGCATCAAGTACGTCCTGGAACAGGGCGGATCTCTTGTCCTCATGAGCCACTTGGGCCGTCCCAAAGGCAAAGGCTATGAACCGGAATTCACTCTTAAACCGGTTGCCGAAGCCTTGAGCGCCAAGCTAGGCCAGGAAGTGAAATTCGTTCCGGACTGCATGGCGGCCGACGACGTCGTCAAAGCCCTCAAGCCCGGCGAAGTCGCTTTGCTCGAGAACACCCGCTTCTACAAAGCGGAAGACGGCAAAGTCAAAAAGGACGACGAGAAGAAAGGCATCCATCTGACGGAAGAGGAATACCAGCAGAAGAAAGCCGAACTGAAGACCAAGCGGGCTGAAATGGCCAAGAAGCTCGCTTCTTACGGCGACCTCTACTGCAACGATGCTTTCGGCACGGCCCACCGCGCCCACGCCTCCACGGCCGTCATCGCCGATTATCTCAAGCCCGCCGTTTCCGGCTTCCTGCTTGAGAAAGAGATCCAGTTCCTGGGCGACGCCGTTGAGAATCCGGTGCGTCCCTTCGTCGCGATCCTTGGCGGCGCCAAGGTCAGTGACAAACTGGCGGTCGTTAAAGCCCTTCTCGCCAAAGTTGACACCCTCATCATCGGCGGCGGCATGGCCTACACCTTCAAGAAGGCCCAGGGCATGAAGATCGGCAACTCTCTCTGCGAAGACGAACAGGTCGCCTACTGCAAGGATATGCTTGACGAAGCCGAGAAGAAAGGCGTCAAGATCCTTCTGCCTGTTGACAACCTCATCGCCGACAAATTCCCCGAGACCAAGGACGCTTCCGACATTCAGATCAAAGAATGCGAAGGCGACATTCCTGACGGCTGGATGGGTCTCGATATCGGCCCCAAGAGCGTTGCTCTCTTCAGCGAAGCTCTGAAAGGCGCCAAGACCGTGGTCTGGAACGGCCCCATGGGCTGCTTTGAGTTCGCCCCCTTGTCCAAGGGCACTTACGGCGTCTGCGACGCCGTGGCGACCGTCAAAGCCAACGGCGGCGTTTCCATCATCGGCGGCGGCGACTCCGTCAGCGCCGTTAAGAAGAGCGGCAAGGCCTCTGAGATGAGCCACGTCTCCACCGGCGGCGGCGCCTCCCTTGAATTCCTAGAAGGCAAAGTCCTCCCCGGCGTGGCCTGCCTCGACGAAAAGTAAGCAATGCAAAAAAAAGCGCTCAGCATAGCCGGCTCCGACAGCGGGGGCGGCGCGGGGATCCAGGCGGACCTCAAAACTTTCACCAGCTTGAAAGTTTTTGGAACGACCGCCATCACCGCCGTCACCGTCCAGAACACTCTTGGCGTGAAAGGCTATGAGCTCATGCCACCCAAGCTCGTTTCCGACCAGATCGAAGCGGTCCTGGAGGACCTAGGCACGGACGCCGTGAAATCCGGCATGCTGGGCAGCGCAGCTATAATCGCGGCGGTGGCGCAGACTCTGCGCCATCGCCGCCTTCTTTACGTTCTCGATCCCGTCATGATCGCCAAAGGCGGCGCCAAGCTTTTAGCCGACGACGCCATCGAAAATCTGAAAAAACTTTTGATCCCCATCGCAACCGTTGTTACGCCTAACATTCCGGAAGCTGAGGAAATAAGCGGCTTGAAGATCGATCGCGAAGCGGCGCGTCAGGAAGCCGCCAGAAAGATCCTCTCTTTGGGACCCAAAGCCGTTATTATAAAAGGCGGACACGGCAGGGCGGAGCAGGGCCCCAAAGCCTTCGACGACCTTCTTGTCATAAAAGAAGGCGATACTGAAAAAGAATATTATCTTCCCACCGAAAGAGTAGAGACGCGCTGCGACCACGGCACCGGCTGCACATTTTCAGCAGCCCTCACAGCTTTCCTAGCCAAGGGCGACGACATTCTCTCCGCCGCGCAAAAAGCCAAAGACTACCTCACAAACGCGCTTAGATCAGCTGAGCCCACCGGTCACGGCCATTGCTCAGTCGATCATATGTATATGTTTTAATTGGCAATAAAAAAGCGTCAGGGGCAAACCGACGCTTTTTAACTTTGATATGGAAGTGATTTAATCCTTTTTTTGTTCTTCCTTTTTACGGCGAGCCATTAATGCCTTCAGATCATCTAGAGTTTTGTACTCGTGATGTTTTTCTTTTTGGTGTTCCTTTACTGCTTGTTCGGCCCATAGTTCATCCGCATAGTCTTCGCTAGCCTCTTCGTTCTGAATAGGCAACACAAGAAATTTATGATCTTTATCATCAGGTATTATTTTAAGCTTTCCCATATTTTAACTCCTATAAATATCTTTTCTGTTGTCAATTTTGATTATTTCAACTGTTATAATATCGTCAATGATACTATAAACACATCTATATTGTCCAAATCTAAACCGATAATAAGCACTGTTTTTTAATCTCTTAGCAAAAGGGATTGCAGCATGTGGATCCTTCAGTACGATTTCCAATTTGCTGTAAAACAATCTTAAATCGGATGTGGTTAATGATTCCAAAAATCTAAACGCTTTCTTTTCGATTCTGACCTTGTACATAGTATCACTATTTTTAAAAAATTACAACAAAAATATTAGTTGGTTGAAATGACATTCGTGACTTTTGCACATGTTATCAGATTTCGTCTGTTTTTGTAAGCTTTTTTCAAAAAACTACTATTATTTGTAGACAATGTAATAAAAAACTCTTCCCCTGTAGGGAGGAAGAGTTTCTAAAAATACACTTTTTTTTAAAAGCGTTAGTTATTGTTTGCTTCGCGGCCGATATTGAAGGCGATCGTGTTCGATTCCCTCAGCTTTTCCGGGAAATTGTTTTCCAAAGCTTTCTGCCAATTTTCTTCAGAGATCATTGACAGCATTTTGGAAAGGTAGCCCAGCAGCGCTACGTTCAAACCTTTGGGATTAGGCAGCGTTTCAATTTTAATAACGCCCGGATCTATGATGACTGTGCTTTCCGAGCAATACAGAGCGTTCGGCTCTTTTTGCGAAGCGTCCAGGAGGACGAGATAATCTGCTGTGCCGGCAGGGATCATCGGGCTTTTGATGCCTTCCCCAAAACGCACGTCGGAACTCACTGAGCCGCCGCGCTGGCTCATGCCGTGCACTTCCGCTTTCTTAACGTCGAAGCCGGTCAGGAAGGCGGCTTCCGCGGTGATGTCGGATGCTCTCAAAACGCCCTGGCCGCCGAGGCCCGCAAAAACTATATTGATATTCTTCATTGTTTTCTCCTTAATTTTTCTTTTCCTCAGCCTGAGCTTTTTCCCTGTCTTTAAGATGTTTCAAGGCTAAGAGGCAGGAGCGTTTCATGATTATCATGCAGACGTCTTCTTTGTCCAGCTGTTCCTGGATGAAGTCTTTCAGCGTATCCTTCATGGCTAGGGGATCGACTTCCTCGACTCTCACGCCGATGGCTCTGGCGACGGCTGCGGGATCGACTCTTACTGTCTCGGTGTGGTCGAGCCTGCGGCCGGTGCCCGGATGTTCCTGCAGACCGGTCATGGCGGTGGTGGAGTTGTCGAGCAATATCACGACGTGGCCGTGGGGCGGTCTGTTATAGACCATGTCCACGAGTCCCGTAAGTCCGCTGTGCATGAAGGTAGAGTCGCCGATGACGGAGACGATCCTCTTTGCCTGCTCGGCGGGCAAGACTTCGCGCATGCCGAGAGCCGCGCTGATGGAGGCGCCCATACAGACGCAGGTGTCCATGGCTTCATAGGGAGGCAGGACGCCAAGGGTATAGCAGCCGATGTCGCCGCAGACCGTGCAGCCAAGATCGTGCAGCGCCTGGAAGGTCAGGCGGTGCGGGCAGCCAGGGCAGAGCTGAGGCGGTTTGCCGGGAGCGGGGGCGGGATCGGGTGTAATATCGTCAGCGGCGAGTTTTTTAACTCTGGCTACGTTCAGTTCGCCGAAGCGGAAGGCTTCCTTTTTGCCGCGGACTTTCAGGCCGTTGGCCAATAAGGTTTCCACTACGATGGGGTCGCCTTCTTCCACGACGAGATTGCCTTCATGAGCGTTAACGAATTCTTTGATCTTGGCCAGGGGCAGGGGATACGTCATGCCGGGCTGCATGATCCTCGCTTCGGGCAAAGCTTCCGCAGCGTGCATGGCGGAGATACCGGTGGCGATGACGCCGGATTTGGCGCCTTCAGGACCAAGGAAGGTGCAGGGGCCGTTCTGACAGTTCCATTCTTCCAGGTCTTTCAATCTTTTTCTTAATCTCACGTGGGCCAGTCTCGCGAAGGCCGGGACCATGACGTGGCTCTTGGCATCCTTAGTATAGGAGGGCGTCTTAGGTTCGTTAAAAGGACCGACCTTCACGATAGTCTTGCTGTGGCAGACTCTGGTGGTAAGACGCAATATAACGGGCGTTCCAAATTTGTTGGAGAGCTCCACTGCCAGAAGCAGGTAATCGTAGCACTGCTGGGAATCGGCGGGTTCCAGCATCGGAAGTCCGGCGGCCACGGCGTAGCGGCGGGAATCCTGCTCGTTCTGGCTAGAGGCCATGCCAGGGTCGTCAGCAGCGCATATGACAAGCGAGCCTTTGACGCCGGTGTAGGCGGCCGTGAAGAAGGGATCGGCGGCCACGTTCATGCCGACGTGTTTCATGGTGACGATGGCTTTGCCGCCGGCCAAAGCGGCGCCGATGGCGACTTCTGCCGCGACTTTCTCATTGGGCGCCCACTGGGCGTAGCCGCCTAAACTCGAGAAGGTCTCAAGAATTTCCGTGGAAGGAGTGCCGGGGTAGCCTATGCCGAGGTTTAATCCGGCGTTCCTGGCGGCGTAAGCGATGGCCTCGTCGCCGTTCAATAGTTTGCGAGTACAATCCATATCAAGTTGCCTTACATTTATTTTATTATCAGTATTTAACTATATCACAGGAAAAAAGAAAAAGCAAATTGGTTTCCTGCGGCGGGAATGCCGCGAAAATACCCCCTTTTTTTTTTTCTATTTTTTGATAGTATATGTATAAACTTAAAAAGGAGGTTTTTATGCGTTTAACGAGACATCTTATTATCATCGCCGCCGTTATCGCTGCGAACTTTGCTTTCGCCGGATCTGTCGTCACGCAGAGAGTGGTGAATGCCCAAGCCTTTGTAAAAGGCTCGACAACTATCGCGCTCAGCGGGCAGCTGACGGAAGAAGCCATGGCTCGCCTTTCCAATGGCGAAGGCATGGCTATCCATAACTCCCTTGACAGTTATTTAGTTTTTCCAACGCTGCTTCCAAGAACCAAAGCGGGTTTTGGCACGAAGTCCAAGACTCAGAACATTTCCGTCAGTTCGAAGAACGGAAAGTTCCAGTGGACGGAAAAGGACGTCACGGATCATTTCACGTTCGCTGTCGGATACGATAAGGTGTTCCCTGAAAAGGCAACTTTCAAATCTTCCGGCAATCTTCCCGGCTCCGCGCTGGCGGAACTTGGTGAGAAAAAGCTTACGGTCTTCGATACTATGTGCGCCGAACAGGGCCTGGGATATCTTGCTTCACTTTCCTTCGTCCCTGAAAAGAAAGGCAAAAACTATCAATTCTCCCGGAAAGACAAGGAGCAGGGTCTTCAGGTCAAAGTTTCCGTCAACGCGAAGGGCAAGGCCAGTGCCTCATACAAACTGTCGCCGACTTTCGCAACCCCTGCCGTTCTTGACAGCGAATATGTTTTCACCAACAAGTACGACTACACCTTTGAACAAATCGGCGATGGCGGAGTGGAAGTCGGCTTTGTCGGTCCCGACCTGGTCGAGTTGCAGGTGACTGAAAACGAGGAGAAATTCCGTTACTTCCTCTTCAACGGCGAGAAGATAAACGACTATCATCTGCTGGCCGATCTTGAGGAAGACTCCGAGTTCACAGCCGTTTTCGGCAACTACGACCTTACGCTGGACGTCGTTGGCAGCGGATTAGTTGGAACGGAATTTATAGGACCTGATACGGTGGAAATAAAAGCGTTGGAAAGCGATGTTCCTTTCCGTTACTTTATGGTGAACGGGGAAAAATGCACGGAAAGCTCGATGATCATTGAAATGCAGGGTGACACCGCGGTTGAAGCCGTGTTTGGAACTTATGACCTTACGTTAAGCATAGTCGGAGACGGCTTCGTCGACGTTGAGTTTACTGGGCCGGATGAGGCTGAAGTTGGGGTTTTGGAAGGCAGCGCGCCGTTCCGTTACTTTACGGTCAATGGTGAAAAATGTACTGATAGCACCATGTTCCTTTCCCTTGAGACAAATACTTTCGTTGAAGCAGTTTTCGGTACTTATGACTTCTCTCTGAGCACAGTAGGAAGCGGTTCCGCTTCTTTTGAATTCGTCGGCTCTGACAAAGTGGAAGTCAGAGTTACGGAGGGCGACGCGCTTTTTCGTTATTTTGATGTGAATGGCGTAAAATATTATGACAACCCGATGACCGTTGTGCTTACGAAAAACACCGAAGTCGAAGCGGTCTTTGGGACTTATAAACTCGAAGTGGTGATTTCTGGAAAAGGTTCTGCTGAAACAAAGTTCACAGGCCCTGACACTGCTAGGATCACTCCCATTGGCGGCGAGGAAGCTTTTTACAGCTTCTCATGGAATGATCACGTTAGTTATGAATCACCGCTGCTCCTCAAGCTGATTACGGATACCGTTGTCACTGCAACTTTTGTCAAGGTGAATTATATTGTTGTTGATATAAGCGGGGGATATACGGCGGAGAGCTGGCCGCACAGGATCTCCGAATCCGGTCCGGACGTTGAAAACGACGCCTGCAGGACCACGGAACTGTGGCTCAAATTTGTCCCCGCTGGCAAATATAGAATGGGTTCACCGGAAAGCGAGGTCGGCCGCGGAACAAGGGAGGTGGCGCATCAGGTAACTTTGACCAAGGGTTTTTACATCGGCGTTTTCGAATTGACCAGAAAGCAGTACGCGCTGATCGCGGGAAAAGTTCCCGCGAGTTCTGATGATGACCTCTGCCCTGTCACTAAGGTAACTTTTGATTCTTTGAGAGGAACATCAGAAGGGGCTAATTGGCCTGCTGACGATGAAGTTGACGCCGGGTCATTCATGGGTATATTAAGAGCGAAGACCGGTCTTCGTTTCGATCTGCCCACTGAAGCGCAATGGGAGTATTCCTGCCGCGCCACAACGACAACGGCTTTCAACAACGGCAAGAATCTGGACGACGACGATCTCAATTTGTTTGAAATAGCCTATTACAACGCGAACGCAAGCGCTCCTAAAAAAGTCGGCAGCTTGGCTCCCAATGCCTGGGGCCTTTACGATATGCACGGAAATGTCTGGGAATGGTGCCTCGACTGGTATACTAATGATTTGGGAACAGCCCCTGTCACTGATCCGGTTGGTTTGGCAACGGGTTATGAGAAAACATTACGTGGCGGAAGCTTTAATGATGAAAAAAGCGCCTGTCGTTCCGCTTACCGCGCTCACACGGAGACAGACCACGAAATGGACCGCCTGGGCGTCAGGCCGGTCATAAACTAGCATAACAGTTGGGTTCAGAAAAAATCCCGGAGTTTCGCTCCGGGATTTTTTTAGCGAGTGAAGAGAAGGCCCAATTCGAAAAGGGCGTAGGCGGGAAGGAAAAGAAGCAGCTGGCTCACTATGTCCGGGGGAGTAGCGAGCGCCGCCAGAATCAGAAGGACGACTATGACGTAGGGCCGCGCTTTTTTCATTTTGGCGAGGTCGATGATCCCGAAGCGGTTGAGGACGATAACGACGAGCGGAAGCTGGAAGAAGAGTCCGCCCGCCAGCATGAGTCCTCCTGCGAGGCCCAGGAAATTCGCGAGCCCGAAGGTGGGCTGAAGAGTGGGACTGGCGAAACTGAAGGCGAAGCGCATCAGGATTGGAAGAATGACGTAGAAAATGAAGGCGGCTCCGGCGATGAAGAGCACGGAAGAAAAGACGACTGCCTTGCCAAGGACTTTCTTTTCCTTCTTGTAAAGAGCCGGCGCGACGAAGGTCCAGAACTGCCAGGCGATGTAGGGGAAAGCCATGGCGAAGGAAATTATGGCGCCCATTTTCAGTTCCGCGATGAAGGCCTCCATGGGGGAGAAATAGTGGAGGGTCGCCTGCTCGGGGGGGAGAAGGAGATTTGTGAAGACGGGGATCAGTTTGCCGGCCAAAAACCAGCAAATTGGGAAAAGGACCGCGACCGCCAAGAGGGAGCGGAGAAGGACTTTTCTCAGGGCTTCAAGGTGTCCTAGAAAAGAATTTTCTTCCACGTTTTTAGCTTTCTTTCTTTTCTTCGGTTTTGGAAGGAGCGTCGTCAGACGCGACTTCTTCCACTTCGGTCTCCACTTCGTCTTTGGCCTTCTGGAATTCCTTTTTGGCCTTGCCCAAGGCTCTGGCCAATTCGGGAATGCGCTTGGCGCCGAAGAGCAGGAGGATCACGACGACGATCAGGATTATTTCTGTATAGCCTAAATGCATATTCGTCTCCTAGAAGGAAGTGTTGGCTAAGGTTATGGGAACTTTTTCTATGCAGGTGAAGCGCGGAGTGAGCATCGCTTCGGGATGTCTTCTGCCGTAGAGGCCGGTCAGGTTGAGGGCGGCTCTTCTCTGGGAGATCCACTTGATGTTGGCGAAGAGGTCTCTCAGCGAGGCGGTGAAGCGCATATTGTAGGGAACGGCGATCGTGCCGTCCTTCTTCAAATAGAGCGCGCCGAAGCGGGTGGAACCCGTGACAATGCCCTTGGCGGCGTTCACAATGCCCATATAGTGCAGGTAAGGTATGTAGAGTATATCTTTCTCCCTTGGGGCCGCCAGAAGGTCGCTGAGCGTGTTTACGGGGGTGTTGCCGGAGCCGATGGCGATGCTCATGGAGGGAACGTCGTGGCCGGTCGGTTCGCCGCCGAATTCTTCCACTGTCTCTTTGTTCCAGAAGAAGTTCTGGAAGACGCCTTCCCTTATGAGCGGGAAGGCCTGGCGCTCTATGCCGGTGACGTCGAAAGCATAAGGGTAGGTGTCGGAGAAGGAGGGGTCGTCCATGACCGTGAGCAGCGGACTGAAGATCTGCTTGCCGAGGTCTTCTTCCTTTAAGAAGCTCATGTCGTGCTTGAGGCTGCGGCCGTTGAAGCCGATCCATTCGAAATAAGCCATGAGGTTCGAGATGGCGTCTCTTCCGAAGACCACTTCATATTCGCCCAGGGGAACGCTCATGCGTTCC
>JAFSWV010000051.1 GCA_017444325.1 bacterium
GGCCATCTGCGTTCCCACTTCGTAAGACTCAAAATCTTCCCGGTAGAGCGTGTCAGCCCAGGCCAGATTGGAGGCGGCGAAGGCAAGGAACGCCAAAAGAATAAGGATTCGTTTCATAATTCGTCCTGTGTTGGTTGTTAATTGATTTGCTATATTTTACAAAAAACTCTTTGAGTTCCGTTTATTCGAACATGGCTTTCAGCGGGCGTCCGCGCCAAGCCTGCGGGATCTTTAATCCCAAAGCGTAGGCCAGCGTGGCGGACAGGTCGTACTGCATGGTCGGCTCGTCCAGAACGCAGCCCTTGCGGATATTTTTTCCGTAGAGGATCAAAGGGGTCTCGAGATGCAGCATCTTAAGTTCTCCGTGGCCTTTTTCCGAGCCGCCGTGGTCGGAGGAGAAGGCGAAGATCGTGTCGTCGAAGATGCCGGCGTCCTTATACGCCTGAATAATGATGCCTACCATCTTGTCGACCCTTTCCAGACTTGCGTAATAGCTGGGCGTGTCCCAGCCCTCATGGTGACCCACTTCGTCCGGTTCGCCGATGTAAACTGTGAAGAACGTCGGTTTCTTCTCCAGGATATACTTTACGGCGTCTTCCCGGACATATTTCTCCAGCGCGCTGCTGTCCGGCTCGCGGTACAGGTGATAGTTGATGACCTCCTCATCGATGAGCGGACCGATGCCGTCCCAGTTATATACGCAGCCTGTTTCGGCGTCCGGACGCTGTTCCCTAAGCAGCGTATAGACGGTCGGCGGCATTCCCCTGCCGTTGTCCAGGACAGGCGGGACCTCGGGCTTTATGGTATTCCAATGCCCGTACCCGTGCTGCTCAGTCGGAAGCCCGTTGAAGATCGAGGCCCAGTTGATGGCCGAGGCTGACGGCATCACGGAGCGTTTTTCCAGGGTGTAACTCCCCTGCTCCATCATCATCTTGAGGTTCGGCATCCTTGAGAGCAGCGCCGGATCCTTGAAAGCGGGCGTCGAGACGCCGTCCACGCCGATAAAGATGACATGCCCGGCCTTAGGCTGCGTTTTATCGGTGCAGGCGCAGCACAGAGCCAGCGCCGCCAGCATGATCAGGAAGAATCTTTTCATCATAACCGCATAAGTTGATTGGTTTGTTGTATTTTAACAAAAGATCCAATCAAACTGTAATTTTATTTGCGTTTTGCGGCAAGCATAGCCGCAAGCGCCATGATCATAATGGCTGCCGGCTCGGGAACTACGCTGACCTTGACATTGTCGACCTGGAGATCCACTTCGCTGCCCACGCAAATGTTGAATTGGGTGCAGGGCACGTCGGAGTCCCTGGTATAGACATAATCCGGATACTCGGTAGCTTCGCCGATGCTGAATTCCACCAGTTTGCCTTCCAGATAGTCTATGGTGTAGCTCAGATGCGTCCAGTCTTCGGGGTAATCAGCTATGACCAGAGGATAATCCTCGTAGCCCACGGCGTCGCCGACGAGAATAGGCACTCCGTCCATCAGATCGGGAGCGACCCTGAGTTCGATAGAAGGCTGATAAGAGCTATTCTGTTTCAAGTGCAGTATGGGGTTGGTAAGCCTTTCCTCATCTTCAAAGATCGCTCTCGGCACAAAGATGTCCATATCAAATCTCGTAATGCTGTTCCTGGGAACCTCGAGGCTGTGATAATAGCCGCCGTAGCCGCCGCCGGTCTCGATGCAGAGGCACTGCATGTCATTGGTGGAAAGGACATAAGCATTGTTGCCTTCCCAGTCGCTCACCCATTCGTCCTGACCGGCAATGTCGCCGAGGTGGAAGAAGGGTTCCTCAAAATCGGCGAAGTAATAAACGTTGCCGACTACAAAGGAGACGACCGTCGTGCAGCATCCGGCTTCCCCGGCGTCGATCCTAATTCTGGCGCGGTAGTAATTATCGTCGAGCTGGCTTCTGTCGGGGGTCACGGTGATAGTGCCCACGTCACTAATGGTGCCAGTCGGCCTGTTGATCTTCAAAGCGTCGTCAATGTCTAAGATCTCCGCGGTGTAGTCGAAGCTGCCGGAGCCACCGTTGCGCATTTCGATGGTGAAGAAGGGTTCAACGCCGCCGTTGACATAGGAGGGGGCGATAAGGGTGGCTTCCTGGGACCTGGGCACTCTCTCTATGGTGAGGTCGTCGATAGCGTGGAGCGCGGTGGGGCCGGTGGGATCCCAGTCGGCGTGTCCCCAGGAGCAGAAGTAATTGCAGGAGGGGTTGGGCAGAGACCAGTTCACGAAGTTCGTAATTGTACCGTCCCAGCCGAAAGAGAGAAGTTTCTGCGTCTGCAGGTCTAAGGTGTATTCGATGGGCACCCACTGGTCGTAGGGAGCGATCGGGAAATCGCGGACCGATTTGTTGACCGCGCTGCCGCCGCTCAGCTTGTTGATGTAGGAGAGCGTGAAGCCTTCGCCGCTGTTGTCGGGCACGTAGCCGGCCTCGAATTTTTCCGTGGTGCCGGAATCTTTCTGCAGAGGGCAGACGCCGGTGGCGCCGCTGGTGCTGGGCCAATAGAGCTTGTAGCTGACCTTTACGATCATGTTCTCATACCAGGGCTGCGGCAGATACATGCTGCAGCCGTTGTTGCCGCCGGAGAGATAATGGAACATACACTTACCTTCGCATTCGTAGGCGTTGGTGATGACCACGTCGCCGACGTCAAGCGTCCAGCCGCGCTGCCCTACTATGGTGCCGTCCGTCATGGAATCGAAGTCTTCCTTGAAAATGATGTTGCCGCCCTGGTACATGACGGAAACGACTTTCGTTCCGGCCAAGCCGCCGTCAATTGTCATGCTGCAGCGGCGGAAGGTGTCCTGATAGCCTTCCTTGGCGGAGAGCGTAAGCGTCTGGCTGTCGCTGAAGGTGCCGCTGTCAGGCGTAACTGCCAGCCACTCGTCGTCGGATGTCACCGTGAAGGTGATGTCGGATTCGCCGCCGTTCTTTACGGTGAACTGCGCCTCGGTCTTGTCGAGTGGAATAAGCGCGCTGTCGTCGCAGATGATGGCCTGGCCGGCGGGACGGGGAATGGTTTGGATCAGGATGTCGTCGAAATAGGAGGCGGTGCAGCCTTCCTGCATGGTGGAGAGCTGCACGTAAAAGTACAGCCTGGTGGGCATCACGCAGCTGCCGGAGAACTCGACGGCGCATTCCTGCGTAACGCCGTTCAAAGTTGCTTCAACGGCCTTTTTATCGTTGAAGTCCAAGATCACTGAGAAGGTGTTGGGAGTATGGCCGTCCTTGTAGAGATTGCTGAAAGAAACGCCGCCAGGCACGCTGACCAACGCGCCGTTCACTGAGTTGCAGCGGAGATAGAAGAAGGGGTTGCCGTTGGCGTCGTGCAGCGCTATCATATCGTTTTCGGTGGAGCAAACGAAGGAAAGCGAGACTTTCGTGAGCTCTTTCAAAGGATCCGCCGGAACAAGATCCGCGCCCGGCATCATCACCACCACATCGTTGGGATTGCCGTCCTCGGACCTGCTCATTTCCATGCACTTGCCGCTAAATCCGGAAATGCCGGTGACGACCGTGGTGTTGCCGGTGAAGTTGCCCAAAATTCCCCAGCCTTCCTGTTCGGACATCTGAGTTCCGACTTCGTAACTTTCGAAGTTCTCCTCAAGGATCACCGTTTCAGCGGCGAGGGAAAGCGCGCCGAAGAGAAAAAGGATAAGAAGCTGTTTCATAAAAACGCCTTTTGTACGTTGATTAAAAATTTCCACAGATTTGTACCTAAGATTATACAAAACAAGACCTTGAAAATTAATACCTTAAAAAAACCAAGATAATTATACATTAATAACAAAAAAAGGCCCGGCATGGGCCGGGCCTTTTTTTGTTAGAGAAGCGCTCTTTTATTTGCGTCTGATGAGAGCCAGAGCAAGGAGAGCGAGGAAGCCTAAGACAGCCGGTTCAGGAACAACGCTGACTTTGACGTTGTCGAACTGGATGTTGCCTTCGTAGGTGACGCACAGGCAGAAGAGGTTGCAGCCCGCGCCCTTGTACGTGTCATTGATGTAGGCATCCTGAGGATATTCGGAATTCTCGTCGATCGTGAATTCAGCAAGCTTGCCTTCCGCATAGTCGATGACGTAGGAAACGTGCATCCATTCCTCCGCGTACTCAGTCGTGGGGAACATGTAGTCGTTGGCATGGTCAAGACCGTA
>JAFSWV010000052.1 GCA_017444325.1 bacterium
ACCTCCCTCGTCACCTTCAGCAAGGGCGGTTGGTACTATGTGACCTACTTCAGCGCTCCTTTCTACACTGAAGGCGACCTGAAGGGCCAGGATTATTGGGAAGTCCAGAACAGGTCCACCTCTCCCTCCGTCAGAGTCAGGGACGGCAAACGCTGCGTGTATTTCCCCGAATCTTCCTTCGCCTCAGTGCCGGCTCTCGGCCCCGTCGGTTCTACCTTTACCGTTAAAGCAGAATTCTTGATGGAGAAGAACGAGAATACCACCTTCGTCGATCTGACTCAGAACGGCGAGACCGGCTTCCTGCCCATCAGGCTCCGCCGCGACAAGGAAAACAACGAGGCTTTGATAGGCTATATGTCCGGACAAGACTTTATGGAATGGTTCAGAGCGCCTCTTGACAAGTGGAACACTATTACCCTCACGCTTGACACCGACGTGGCCTACGGCTGCGCGCTCAGCGCTTCCTTAAACGGCGTTGTGACGAACTTTGCGGAAGGCGAAGTGCCCTTGAACGGCGGTTTCGATGACCAGCCGCTCACGAGTCTTGGCATCAAGACGCAGAACGACGGGCCGGACGAACTGTACGCCACCGGCGTCTGGTTCTCCAAGCTCAGCGTCCACGATGTCAGCGTACCCGAGCCCATCTCGATGGGATTCGCGGTCCTTGCGCTGGCTTTCGTTTTGCGCAGGCGCTGACAAAGGGAAAAAGCAAAAACAAAAAAGGCGGGCGAATGCCCGCCTTTTTTTATTGCAAGAGATCTTTTTTAGAACTTGATCTTATTGTTTTCGTCCACCAGGCAGATCGAGGGTTTGAAGCCCTGCGCTTCCTTTTCGTCCATATTGGCCCAGGCGAAAATAATGATGATGTCGTTCATTTTCGCAAGATGAGCGGCCGCGCCGTAAATTGCGATCGTTCCGCTGCCCTTGGGGGCGGGCAGGACGTAAGTGTCGAAACGGGCTCCGTTGGTGACGTTCGCCACGGAGACTCTTTCGTAGGGGAGTATGTTGGCGGCGGACATGAGATCTTCATCTATGCCGATGGAGCCGGCGTAGTGGAGATTGCATTCCGTCACCCTTGCGCGGTGTATTTTTCCTTTCAGTAATGTCAGCTGCATGGTTTTCCTCGATTTGGTAGCTATAATTCTACCTTAAAGGGGAAAGGAACGCAAGGAAGAAGCCCCGAAAAGCAATAAAACCAGGAAAAGCAGCGCACCCGGTTCAGGAATAAGCTGGAAGGGACCGCAAACGCCTCCGTGGGCGCCTGTGGCGCCTTTATAGGCGGTTTTGGCCCTGAGGTAGTATAGTTTGCCGACTGAAAGGTTAGTGAGCGTAAGACCGTCTTCAGGGACCGCGAGCCCTTCAAAGACTATGCTGCCCGGCCTCGTCTCTGAACACTCATGGTTCTTAAGATCGTTGAAGAAGTCCTTTTCCAAAACTTCCCACTCCTTGCTGCGCCAGGACGAAGAGCCACGGTTCACATACGGGTATCTTATGATGGTGTGGTTGGCGGTGCCGGTCGCGTATTCTCCGATGGGCCAGGCGGTGCCGGGGTCTTCGCCGATGACGCCGATGATGTCAAGGATCTCGTCGCCCTTTATCAGAGCCACGGCGTCGTTGCCGGTGAAATCTATTTTCGCGCTGACGATGTCGGCAACATTCGTTAGTTCAGCGTCAGCCTTGTTGTTGCAGATCAAAAGCGTTTCATAAGAGGGGAGAGAACCGAAGAGAGCAAGCGTCTGACCGGCCACCTCGGAACCGTTCTTGAAGATGCAGACATTCATTCCGTCAAGCTCTATCGCTTCCGGGCAGGGGTTGTAGATCTCAAGGTAGCGGTTGTTGCCTGAGCCTTTGCCGTACTCTGAGAAAAAAAGCCCGGGGTTCGGCAAAAAATCCCTGCTGGTGGCGAGATCGACCAAAACCGTCAGTTTTTCATCAACTTCCGGTCTCCTCACAACAGCGATCTCGTCGCTCAGCGTTCCTTCTTCCACGCTCGGCACCGCCACATCCACGACAGGAAGTTCCGGCACCGTCACCTCTCTGATCTGGCTGCCGCAGGAATATGTTCCTTCCGGCGAACAGCCCCAGGCTTTGTAGTAATAAGTGTTCCCGGGAGCGACGTTCTCATCGCTGAATTCTTTTTCATTGACAGACACTACTACCGTTTTGCCTAGATTGGCGCCTGTCTCGTATGAGCTTTCGTTCTGCGGACGGTTGGTGACGAAATAGTTTTTGTTTTCCGAACGGCAGAGCAGGTTCATGTCCTCACTGAGGTCGAGGCTGATCTCCACTCTGTCCCAGTTGGCGGTAGTTATCGCCAGGGTAGGGAATGCCCCGCGTTCCGGGCACGTTTCGCCCCTTAAGGCAACGTTCCCGATCCCGGCATAGTCCGAGGCGCCTTGCTGTTTGATCCTAAAGATTATCCCGGCGGAATCAGCATCCTGAGGTACGGCTATGGAAACGGTCTCCCATTCATTGCTGGTGTCCAACTGTAAGCGGGTGAGGCTTCCGAATAGATTGGTGGTGTCGCAGAAGAGGCACCACTGGATGTTCTCACCGGAATCGAGTCCTTCGGCGAAATAGGCAAACTCCAGCCAGACGTTTGTCACGCCGACGAGTTGCTGCGGCAAAAAACTTAAAGTGTGATAATAGCTTTTGCCTTCTCCATTCTTGGCAAGGCCGCTAATGCCCCAGAAGGGAGCGTTGTTTTTCGCCGTGTGTCCGTTCAATTCCCTAAGGACGCCCCAATGGGATTTTTCCTCCTGGTATTGTCCGGGATTGGAAACATATTCCCAAACGGAAGTGTCTCCGAATGAAGAGCAGGCGACGGTTACGTTTTCCGCTAAAAGGGAAACGGAATTTAAAAGCGCGCCGATGGCGGCTACGAAAAATAGTTGTTTTTTCATATTGTGTCCTCCTTACATAAGTAAGCGGTCGCGAAAACGAAAAAATTGCGTTCTTGATTGAGTAACACGATTTAGGTAAAATGTAACACGATATAACCAACAATCTAAAAAACTATGCTCAAGACACTCTTAGCAACTCTTTTTGTCCTATCCTTAGCTTTAACTTTGCATGCCGGCGGCTGGATCGACTGGTACGTTGACAACACCTTCGAAGGCGACTCCACAGGCACCGAGGCGGCGCCTTTCAAGACCATCCAGGAAGCCGTGGCGGCCTCTCTATCCAGCAACGCGACCTTCTCAGCCGACACTATCTGGATCAAAGGCACCGGCACCCCTTATTACGGTCCAATCGAGATCCCGAATAAAAACGCCATGCGTTTGGCGGGCTACGGCAACGTTAAACCTGAGATCACCGTCACCGGCGAAGTGGCGCAGACCGTCATAAAGAGCGGCGACAATTACGCCAATCCTTTCTACGCCTGCATGCCGCCGGCGCAGGTCGGCCTTGAGAACCTTATCGTTAAAAACGACATCGCCAGCCCGGCCGGTATTTATTATTGCGCCGACGTCCAGACCTGGGTCTCCTGGGAAGAATCCGTCAGGGAGAAACCGGAAAGGATGCGCTTCGGCGTTAGGAACTGCGAATTCTACGCCTCCAACGGCTGCGTCTGCTTCAGGCTCAGGGACCTTGACCAGCGCCACAATCAGGCTCTCTTGGAAGCCGATCACTGGAGCATGGTTTGGAACTGCAAATTCCAAGGCGAAGGCGACCTTATGCACCTTTCCTCCCAGGAAAAAGCTTTGGTTGTCAGCAACACATTCCTGGGCGGCGGAAGAGCCATGGTCTTCGAAGGCTGGACCAACGCGGTCTATTCCCGCTTGACGGAAAACGTGAAGATCAAGCAGAACCTTTTCTTCGGTCAGCAGATTTCGGTCCTTTATTCCGGCGTCTGCGACGATCTGGAATTCAGCCACAACACCTGCGTTCTGAATTCCGGCACGCACATCTCCTTAACCGACACCGGTCTCGATCCGCACTCCACGACTTATGTCGAGGACAACATTTTCCAGAAGGGCGAAGAGACCGTGCAGTTCGCGGAAGAGTCCTGGAGCGAAAAGGTCAAATTCAGCGACAACCTTTTCGAAGAGGTTGACTCCTACGGCGAATATCCCGTCGTCGGCGAAGCGAAATTCGTCTCCACGGATCCCGATGATCCCGATTTCCTGAGGCCGAATTTCGATTCCGACGCGGATAGGGGCGGTTATTATCTCGGCGCGCTGGCTCCCATCCCGGAACCGGCCTGCCTTTTCGCGTTCGCTCTCGTGTTGGCGGTGCTCATTAGGAGAAGATGATCCTTTCCCGGAAAATAAAAGCAAAAGGAGCGGCGCTGATAATGACAGTGCTGCTCCTTGCTTTTTTTTCACTCATGGCGGTGATGTTCAGCACCATGCTCAGTCTGCATTTAGGGCAGAGCAAAAACTATTTGCAGGACAGCCTGGTGGAATGTGGGGAGCAAGCCGTATTGGCCCATGCCTTGGCGCTTTGCGACCATAACGTTTCCAATTCTAGGCTTTTCAATAGAGTATTTTCTTCCGGCTGGGAAACGGGAGAGGAAAACGAACTGAGCTACCGCTTTTACATCAAAGACCAGTGGAATGATAAAACTTTTCCCATGTCTTCCCTGACGGCGGTTCGGGAAAAAGACGGTCGGGAAAAAGTCAATCTTTCCGCCCTGGATTCCGAGGATCGGAACCATACTTTTTTAAAGGAAAACTGCTTCAGTATCCTGCAGGAAGAAAAAAGGCCGGTTGATCAGATTGACGAGATAGTTGACCGTATGCTGGACCAATTCGATGTCAACAGGAATTCCAGGGAAAACGACCGCGACGGGGAGAGCTTAACTATTACCGGCATCACGAAAGGGGACAACAGGATCTTCACGCCAATAGATATTGCGACGCTGAGCTCATTCTTTGACCTAGATAAGAGAACGCTTGATCCTTGCAAGTATTTCATCGTCAACGGCGTTTATTATGACATTCAGAACGGCATCACAAATCTTTTCGTTTCGATGATGGACCGTCCTTACGGGGACAAAGAGAAGGGGGCATGGCATGCTTTCATTGATTTCGCCGGGGAAAGAATAGGCAATCTTTGGATGGACTGGGACTGGGAAGGAAAGGAAGTCAGCTTCCTTTCACCATGCGGCGGGAAATATATCAAAGCTAGAATTCTGGAAGCCAGAGAGAACGGGTTCGTGCTTGAGGGCACACCGGAAGTCTCCTACGGCTCTACGATCGTAAGAAACTGGTGCAACAGGAGAGAAGAGCCGGGAAGCTATAAGCTGGGTGCGAAATTAAGCGATCTCTGGATCATTACAGGCCTTCAGACGAATTTTTACTATAGCTTTAAGCTTCGGCAGGTGCAGGGTCTCAAGACAAAGGCAATTTTTGATCCTGACGGCATTATGCAGACTGGCGATTTTTACAAGGTCCAGACAGGCAAGAAGGGGGAATTGGTCTTTTCTTTCAAGAAGACCACCAGGGATGCGCTCATAATGGGAGTAGAGATGCGGAGCCCGGAATATTATCACTTCAAGAATACGTCTTCTTCTTCCCTCAATCTGCACGACTGGTCGCTTTTTTTGGAAACGCCGGAGGGCCTTTCCGCCGAAATTAAGCCGGAATGGGTGAGGCATCCCGTTCTCAAGCCGGGCGACGAACTAGATCTTTTAAGCTGGAACAAAAGCGAAAAAGGAAAATCGGACGTCAGTGGCTTCGCGCCCCAGGCCGCTTGGGCTGTGCCTGCCAAAATAAAATCCCACAAATTTCTTTCCTCCGAACTGGGCTATTACGCTTCCATCATTCTGGAAACGAATCCGAATTACGAGCGTCAGAATCACCACATCAGGCACGGCTTCGTTTACATCGGGAACAGAAAAAGGAAACATATGATGCCGTTTCCGATTTCCAGTCAAAACGAAAACAGCCTTACGATTTTCCTTGGCCCGAAGGAATACGCCAGGCATTGGTACAGGCAGCTGGGCGACAGCATATATTTCGGCGATTTTCAAATCGAGATGCTCCGTAACAAAAGCTACATTTGCGATCAGTGGGGCCAAAAGACCACTCTGCTCTCCGTTCCTGACAGCGTTCCCTGGATGGTCGGGTACCACAAGATAAAGAACAAGGAGACGAACAGGGAAGATCTGGAAAGATGCCTGAAGCGCTTTGCCAACCGCAAAGCCGTTCTTCCGTTTGCAAACAAGATCAGCCATTTGACTGAAACGAAATGCCTCGCAATTCCCAGCGGCGGCAACAAACTGCTTCTGCACAACAAGCCCGCTTACAAGGAAAACTTCTGGAAAGATTGCGACCTGATAACCTCCGACGGGGAAGTCTTCAGGATAACAGGTTCCAAAGGCGCGACCGTACCGCTCGACCGCAACCATAAGCTGAAAAAAGAAGCGACGGTCCTGATCACTCCCGACGGCCTTGACAACTTCTTAGCCGGACCGATCCTCCCGGAAAGAGTCTGGACGCTGAAACTGACAAAAGACGCGCTTTTGCCGGGCGACTTATATCTTCCGGGACACAGGCCAATGCCGAACATCCCCAGCCCGGAATACACTATAAGCGTTTACAACGAACTTACCGACAAATGGGAAATAAGAGCGGAAAATGCTGTTTTCCCCGAGGGCGACGTTCTCCATCTCGGCAGGATAACCAAAGACCACCGTCTGTCCAAAGGCGAAATAAAGATCAAGATCGTAGGCAAAGGCGCCGGAGCAAACGGCTACTGGCTGAGGCAGCCTTTCCTCATTTCGGACAACATGCTTAGGAAAGAAAAGGAAGAACGCTGCGACAGCTTCACCGTCTATTACGAGATCCAAGCCCTGGACAAAAAAGAAAAAGACAAGGAACCGACAACAAGGAAAGGCTCTTTCCTTATCCAACGCCAATGGCAGCGCGGCGGAAAACGCCCCCGCAGCTACTTCGCCGCCAAAAGCTCCTATTACAAACCCTTAGGGAAGGCAAACTGAAAATCGCGCCTACTTCCTGTTCTTAGGAAAAGTTCCTAAATATTTGCTATAATCGGGTAAAAGACTATTAACCAATTGTAAGGGTTAGCCATGAACAGACATCTTTTTCCCTTTGTTTTTTTGTTTTTCTTTGCCGCCTCATGCTTCGCTTTCACGGAGAAATCTTACTCTCAGCTTAAGAAAGCCTACGATTGGATCGGGATCGAGCTTGATGTTGACTGGAAGAGCGAAGAGGATTACAACAAAGAATTAAAGAAATGCCAAAAAGAGGCCGAAGAGGGCAGCGCCGAAGCCATGTACAGGCTGGGGCGCCTGATCGAGTCCAGCAGGACATCTGTGACGTCAGATTACAAGAACGCCTTGAAGTGGTACGAGAAAGCCGTGGAGAAAAAGCATCCCGGCGCCATGAATCATCTGGCGAACATGTATATGACGAGCCAGGGCGTTCCCTTCAGCGTTGAAAAGGCTATTAAACTCTACACCGAAAGCGCTAAGGCGGGCGACACCGACGCCATGACGAATTTGGGCTCTTTGCGTTTCCACGGCGTAGGCTTTCCAAAGGACGTAAAGGAAGCGGTAAAACTTTATGAAAAAGCCGCGGAAGGCGGGAACGCCGCCGCGATGAATCTTTTGGCGACGATTTACACTGACCGTTGGGGTGACAATTCGGAGATCCGAGATCGCAAAAAAGTTGTACCTTTGTGTGAAAAAGCGGCCGCTGTCGGAAGCGTGACGGCAATGGTCAGCGCCGGGGATCTTTATTATACCGGCGGGCCGTATTCCATCAAGTGGATCAAACCTGACCAGAAAAAAGCGCTTGAACTGTATAAAAAAGCCATGAACAGAGGCAGCAGGGACGCGGTTTCCAGAATCACGCAGCTCACAATGCAGGAAGAGGGCGGGATCGACGATCCCAAATTGAAAAAGATAGGCGAAAGAGTTATGAAACTTGCCGCCGCCTCCATGTGGGGCTTGGACAACATGCCTGGCGATGATGAAGATTTCGAGGAGATAGGCGAACTGGATCTGGATGAACACGATGACGAAAGGCCTTTCAACATCTACAACAACGAGATCCCGCTCATGGATGAAGGTTCCTATTCCGAAAGCGGACGCGATGAAGAAGTTTTCTGCATACTCTACGAGGACGGCAAGACAAAATTCATGAAGGAAAGGTGCTTCACGACTCACGCCGCCGTCAAGTGGTACGAATCCGAAGTTGAAAAAGGCAATGTTGAAGCCATGTACGAACTTGGAAAACTGTACAAATCAGGCCAAGTTAAAGATTTCGACAAATACGGCGGAAGGGAAGTGCCTCACAACGAGGAGGAATTAAACGAAGGGAAAGCGCTTCCTTACCTTACGAAAGCCGCTGAAAAAGATCATGCGGAGGCAATGTTCGAGATAGGCGAGATCTACGAATCAAAGGCGTCGAGGATCGAATACTACGGCGACAGGGACGAGAAGAAAGACAAAGAGGCCCAGAAGAAAGAAATAGAGGAAAACAAAGCCAAGGCGAAGGAATGGTTCCAAAAAGCAGCCGCCAAAGGAAGTAAAAAAGCGAAGATGAAACTCAAAGAACAATAAAAATTTACAAACTATTGTTTTTAAGGAGCAATTATGGACAACGAGATATTGAAAGCCTTGCGCGAGCGCCGCAGCATCCGCAGTTTTAAAAAGGAACAGATCACGGACGAAGAGCTGAAGGCCGTGCTTGAGGCCGGAACCTACGCGCCCACCGGCATGGGCTACCAGGACCCCTGGATCGTGGCTGTGCAGGACCCTGAGATCATCGATCAGCTCGTCAGAATGAATGCGGCGGTAATGAACAGCCAAGGCAATCCTTACTACGGCGCCCCCACCATCGTGCTCGTCTTCGGCTCTCCTCTGGAAAAGTGGGGCAACTCAGTTTGCGACGGCTCCCTTGTCCTAGGCAACATGATGAACGCCGCCCACGCCATAGGCTTGGGCTCCTGCTGGATCAACAGGGAAAGGGAAATGTTCGCCACCGAGGAAGGCAAGAAGCTTATGGCGAAGCTGGGGCTTCCGGAAGGATTGATAGGCATCGGCAGCATATCCTTGGGTTACATAGACAAGGAGGCGGCTCCCCCCAAACCAAGGAAAGAAAATTACTACAGGATCATCAAATAGCGAGAGCTTCTTATGAAAAAAACACTTCTTGTTCTCTTTGTTTTTACCTTTGCCCTGAAGGCGGTTTCGGGAGTTGATATTTCCGTGATCGCCGAGGCCTATTCCAAATTGGGAGTCGAGCTTAAGATCGAGCGGAAAACAGACAAGGAATACGACAAGGATCTGAAGAAACACCTTGCCGGCGCAAAATCCGGAAACGCGGAAGAAATGTACAAGCTCGGAAGAATGATAGAAGCCGGCGAGGGCTCCATCACGTCCAATATTCCAGCGGCGCTGAAATGGTACGAGAAAGCGGCGTCCAAGAAAAATCCTGCCGCTATAAACCACCTGGCTGGGATGTATATGACCGGCCAGGGAGTGCAGCTGGATATCGACAAAGGGCTGGAACTATACAAGCAAAGCGCGGCTTTGGGCAACTCTGACGCTATGAGCAATCTGGGCGTTTTGAGCGAAAAAGGAGTAGGCATAAAGGCAAACGAGAAAGCGGCCACCAACTGGTACCAGAGAGCTGCAGACAAGGGCAACGCTGTCGCGATGCTTAAACTCGGCAAGATATTCTCCAGAAGCAGTTCGGATCTCTACGACAAGAAAAAAGCCGCTCATTGGCTGGAGAAGGCAGCGGAAAAAGGCAGTTCCGTAGCTATGCATGAACTTGCGTCTTTTTATGGTGCAAACGGGATGAGCAATCACAGAAAAATCGCCAGCCTTTGCATGAAATCATTGGAGAAAGGCAACAATTCCGCTTTTGGAGATATCATGGGCTTTGCAATGGCCTACGAGCAAATGGGGATCTCCGATTCTAAGATAAAGGAAATTGGAAGAAAGGTCGGAAAGAGAACTTATATGAGCGTTATGGGCTCTAATCTTGACGAAGACGATGAAGACATCGCCGTGGCAGATGAGCATGTTGACAGGCTGTTTATCAACAGCGAAGAATTTGATCTGAAAAAGGAAGATCTGCCCCTGATCAGGGAGGGCGCGTACCGCGACGACGAGCCGGGGATTTTTTGCCTTCTGTATGAAGACGGCGAAACGGACTATATAAAGGCTAGGGCGTTAAACAGAGAAAGGGTATTCCAATGGTATGAAAAGCAGGCTGAAAAAGGTGATTTCACAGCCATGTACCAGTTGGGTAAAATTTACAGCGGCCGGGACAGGTTTTCCGGCAGCCAAAAAGAAAGGGAAGAGTTTGAAAAGGGCGTTTCCATGCTGAAAAAATGTGCTGAAAACGGAGATCCCTACGCCATGTTTGCATTAGGTGAAGCCGATTACAGCGTTTATGCCAGGGATTACAATTGGCTGAGGGGAAAGCCTAAAGACGGTGAAGCCGAATACGACAAATTAAAGAAAGAATACTTGGAAATAAAATCATCAATGTTAGGTTGGTACGAAAAAGCGGCGAAAGCTGGGAACAAAAGAGCCAAAGAGAAATACGACTCTGTTAAAGCAGATCCGGAGCCTTGGGAGCAAAGGAACTAAATTACAAAGGACATCACATGCGCATTATTTTGATCGCTTTGTCGTTTTTTATTGTTACAGTGGCCTATTGCGGACTGGACATGGATACGATCACGAAAATATACGACGAACTCGGCGTAGAACTGAAAGCGGGAATGAAAACCGCCGAGGAATATGACCAGGATCTGAAGAAGTACCAAGCCGAAGCAAAAAAGGGCAATGCTGAGGCAATCTACAAGATCGGGCGGATGTTCGAAGCCGGTCAGGGCTCGCTTAAGGCAGACATAAAAAAGGCTCTTACGTGCTACGAAAAAGCCGCCTCCAAAAACAACGCTGCGGCTATGAACCATCTTGCCGGAATGTATATGACCGGCCACGGGGTGGAAGCAGACATCGACAAAGCCTTAGAGTTTTACAAGAAAAGCGCTCAACTGGGAAATTCCGACGCCATGTGCAATATGGGCATTCTTAATGAAAATGGCATTGGCTTTGAGGAAAATTATAAGGACGCAATGTCTTGGTACCAACAATCAGCAGAAAAGGGGAATGCTGCCGGAATGTTTAATCTTGGCCGTATACTCTGTATCACCAAGAACGAAGCTTTTGACTTTAAAAAAGGAATTTCCTGGCTGGAAAAGGCAGCCGATGCGGGGAGCACTTCCGCAATGATTATCTTAGGAAACAAACACAAAGGCGGTTCATTAGGACAGAAGAATAACTTAAAAAAAGCTTTCGAATCATATTTAAGGGCTGCCGAACACCTCGACAGACGCGGATTTAGAAAGATCATGGAGCTGTGCAGAGACGAAAAATGTGACGATTCGGCAACTTTGGCTTTGTATGAAAAAATGAAGCAAAAGACTGAAAAAAATCAGAACGGAACTTCAAAATTCCCTGATTATACCGATTTAATTTATTTTCATGAATATAAAATGTGGTTAGAAGGAGTTCCCTTGTTGAGGGAAGGAGGCTATTATACGGAAAATTATGACGAATTGTGCGCCATCTATGAAGACGGCGAAACAGGCTGCATTATGGAAAGGGGCATTTTTATTAAAACATTAGCCAGATGGTATGAAAAAAACATTGAGAAAGGCGATATAGTTTCCTTATATCAATTGGGCATGCTGCACCGCAAAC
>JAFSWV010000053.1 GCA_017444325.1 bacterium
GCTGAAGCCGCTTGCGAAGCCGTCAAGAAGAACCCCAAGCAGCCCGTCATCCTTGTCCGTGAAGAGACGAACCCCGAGGACGTCGAAGGTATGCGCGTGGCCGCCGGTATCCTTACCGGCCGCGGCGGCATGACCAGTCACGCCGCTCTGGTGGCCCGCGGCTGGGGCAAGTGCTGCATCGTCGGCTGCTCCGACATTGATGTCAACACCTCCGCCAAGACCATGAAAGTCGCCGGCAAGACCTTCAAGGAAGGCGACGTCATCAGCTTGAACGGCTCCAAGGGCTATGTCTACGGCACCGAAGTCAAGACGATGGACGCTTCCGAGAATCCGAGTCTCCAGAAGTTCATGAAGCTGGTTGACAAGAACCGCAAGATGAAGATCAGGACCAACGCCGACAACCCCGCCGACGCTCTCCAGGCCCTGAAGTTCGGCGCCGAAGGCATCGGCCTCTTCCGTACCGAGCACATGTTCTACGGCAAGAACTCCGAGAAGCCGCTCTTCCTGCTCCGCCAGATGATCCTGGCCAAGGATGTCAAGGAAAGGGAAGCCATCCTTGCCAAGCTGGGCGTCTACGTCAAAGCTTCCGTCAAGGACACCATGAAAGTCATGAACGGCAAGCCGGTCGTCTTCCGTCTGCTTGACCCGCCTCTGCATGAATTCGTCCCGCAGGACGAAGCCAAGCAGAAAGAGCTGGCCAAGGCCCTGAAGATCGACGTCAAGGAAGTCCGCGAGCGCGGCGAAGGCCTCCACGAGGTCAACCCGATGATGGGTCACCGCGGCGTCCGTCTCGGCGTCACTTATCCGGAAGTCAGCAAGATGCAGTTCAAGGCTATCTTCGAAGCCGCTGCTGAACTCAGAAAAGAAGGCTTCAATCCGAAACCCGAGATCATGGTCCCTGTGACCTGCTCCGTCAACGAACTGAAGTTCCAGAAGAAGCTTTGCGACGAGGTCTTCGAGGAAGTCAAGAAGGCCACCGGCGACAAGAAGCTCTCTTATATGTTCGGTACAATGATCGAGATCCCGAGAGCCGCTCTGCTGGCCGACGAAATGGCTGAAGTGGCCGAATTCTTCTCTTTCGGCACTAACGACATGACCCAGATGGGCTTTGGCTTCTCCAGAGACGACATCGGCGCCTTCATGGGCGACTATCTCGACAAGAAGATCCTGCCCGCCGACCCGTTCCAGACTCTGGACCAGGACGGCATCGGCCAGCTCGTTCAGATCGGCACCATGCTCGGCCGCGACACGCGCCCGAACCTGGAAGTCGGTATCTGCGGCGAGCACGGCGGTGACGCCGAATCCGTGAAGTTCTGCTACTTCAACGGCCTCGACTACGTTTCCTGCAGCCCCTTCCGCGTTCCTATCGCCCGCTTGGCCGCCGCTCAGGCCGCCATCGAGGAAGAAAGATCCGCGAAGAAGTGCAAATGCGGGAAGTGCAAATAACTTCCATTAATCGAATGGTCTCCGGAATTTTTCCGGAGACCATTTTTTTCCCAAAGGAAAAAGCTATGAAAACTTTAAGCCTCCTTCTCATCGCGAGCCTTGCTTTCTGCCTTTTCGGCTGCAAGACGACCGAGACAAGTGAACTCCAGCCTCCTCCCGAAGAGGAATTCGTTGAAGTTCAGCCCGCCGCCCCTGAAACTCCGGCAGCCCCTGCCGCTCCCGGGTTAACGAAAAACTCGGACGGCACTTTCACCATGCAAATGACGGAAGTAAAGTAAAAAAGAATAAGGGCGCTTTAATAAGCGCCCTTATTTTTTGCGTCGGCGTAGATGCTCTGCAATACGCCGAGCGCGATCATGGTGCAGAGCAAAGACGACCCGCCGTAAGAAAAGAGGGGAAGGGGAACGCCGATGACAGGCATGATGCCTGTGCACATCCCGACGTTCATGATAACGTGGGTCGCGATCAGAACGGCGATGCCCGTCGCCACAGTGACGCCGAAAAGGTCGCGGGCGCCGCGGGCGATCCTAAGGGCCGCCAAGATCAGGAAAAAGTAAAGGCAGAGCAGCAAAACGGAGCCGATGAAGCCCCATTCCTCCCCGAAGACGGAGAAGATAAAGTCCGTGTGCCTTTCCGGCAGAAAATTCAGTTTGCTCATGCGGGATTCCCCGTAGCCTCTGCCGAAGAGCATTCCGCTGCCAAGCGTCAGTTTCGACATCAGCGCATGGTAGCCGTAGCCCCAGGGGTCCCTTTCGGGGTGCCAGGTAAGCAGGAAGCGCTGCTTATGATAATTTTTCAAAAGGAACATCCAGACGGGCGGGAAGGCCGCCACCACGCCCAGGAAAGTCGTCAAGAGCAGGCTGAGCTTCGTGCCCGTCACAAGGAACATGGCGACGACTACCGGGAAAAACGTCAGCATGGTCCCGAGGTCAGGCTGGAGCAGGATGAGCGCCATGGGAATGGCCAGGATGCCGAACGACATGAAATAATATTTCCAGTTGTAGCGGTGCTCCTCGAAATCCGCGAAATAGCGCCCAAAAAGGAAAATTACGGCTATTTTGGTGAACTCCGAGGGTTGTATCCCTAACGATCCGAAACCCAGCCAGGCTTTCGCTCCGTTGCGTTCCTGGCCTACTATGAGGACCAGAAGCAGAGAAAGAAGCGAAACGGCGTAGATGATGGTGGCGTAGTGGTGGAAAAAAAGGTAGGGGATGAGCGAGACGCCGACGGCTAGGATTATTCCTATGAGAAGCCACATCAGCTGCCTGGAAACAAAGTCGGACTGGTAGCCTAAGGAAGCGCTGTAAATGGCCAAAACTCCCGTAACGCAGAGCAGAATGGCCGGGATCCAGAGGAAGTAGCAGATATGGTAGTGCCTGAGATCCCTCATTTTCGCAAGGCGTTCACAACGTATTTTCCAAGAATGTCAGTCTCTATGTTGAGCGGGTCGCCGACCTTCAGATTTTTCAGCGTGGTGTTTTCAAAAGTCGCGGGGATGATGTGCAGCTGGATATCCGGAACGTTGTAGGCGATGGTAAGGCTGATGCCGTTGACGGCGATGTAGCCTTTCTCCACGGCGTATTTCATCAGCTCTGGCGGGAGGGTGAAGCGCAGGACCATGTCTTCCCCTTCGCGGTGGAAGGAGCGCAGGGGGACGCAGCAGTCAACGTGTCCTTCGACGAAGTGTCCGCCCAATCTTGTGGTCGGCGTGACGGCGCGCTCAAGGTTCACGAATTGCCCGTATTTCAAATCGCCAAGCGAGGTGCGCTTTATGGTTTCGCCCTGGAGCTGCACGGTGAAGGAGGCGTCGCCTTTTTTCGTCACGGTCGTGCAGACGCCTTCTATCGCAACGCTTTCGCCCAAGGACAATTCTCCGGCAAAGGACGCTTTGACGGTCAGGCTAAGGACATGCCCCTCTCTTTTGAGTTCCAGGACTTGGCCAATTGTTTCTACGATGCCTGTGAACATAAGTATTTGAGGCACTTCGATAGCGTCTCTTTAAGATTTTTGCGCGGCGTTATGATGTCTATTTGCCCGTGTTCCAAAAGGAATTCCGCGGTCTGGAAGCCTTCCGGCAGATCCTGGCGGATGGTCTGTTTGATAACGCGTCCGCCCGCAAAGCCGATCATGGCTTTCGGTTCGGAAATGATGATGTCGCCAAGCGTCGCGAAGCTTGCGGTCGTTCCGCCGTAGGTGGGGTTCGTCAGGATGACGACGTAGGGGACGCGCGCGTTTTTCAATTTCCCGATAGCCGCGGCGGTCTTGGCCATCTGCATGAGGCCTACGATGCCTTCGTGCATCCTGACGCCGCCGGAAGCGGTGACGACGACGAGGGGGATCTTCTTTTCAAGCGCCAGTTCCGCGGATCTGGTTATTTTTTCGCCGACCGCCGAGCCGATGGAACCGCCCATGAAATCGAAATTCATGACGGCTAAAACGACGTCCTGGCCGTCGACTTTTCCTACGCCTGTGATGACGGCTTCGGGCTCTCCGGTCTTCTCGCGGTTCTCAGCGTGCTTTTCGGGATAGGGTTTGCCGTCGTTGAAAGAGAGAGGATCGCCGGAAATAAGGGCATGGTCGAATTCGGAGAAGGAATTCTCGTCGCAAAGAAGGTCGATCCTTTCAGCCACCGGAAGCTTGTAATGAAAGCCGCATTTGGGGCAGACTTCGAAAGCTTCCGTAAGCTTTTTAGCGTAAATTATCTCACCGCAGCCCGAGCATTTGGTCCAGAGACCGTCAGGGATAACTCTGCGCTTTTTGCGCAAGCGGGAAAAATTGTTTATCAATTGCTACCTCGGGGGGAGAGTGCCGAGGGCCGGACTCGAACCGGCACGTGCAAAAGCACAAGGGATTTTAAATCCCTGGCGTCTACCAATTCCGCCACTTCGGCATTTAAAGATGAAATTGGAGGCGGCGATCGGAATCGAACCGATGAATGAAGGTTTTGCAAACCTTTGCCTTAGCCACTTGGCTACACCGCCTTTTTTTAGAAATTGTGTTGATTATCCTACCAAAAAGGGCCTTTCAAGTCAATCAGCCTTTCTCGGCCTCTCCGGCCTGACGGGTCTAATGGGCTTTACTATTGAGACTTTGATCTCTTTAGGCTCTATTGCCTTCACTCTTCCGGCTTTTACCGGCAGAACTTTTACAGGAAGGGTGTATTCTGAGGGAGCGAGGTTAGAGATATCCACAAAGGCTTTGACTTCCTTGGGATCAAAATTATCGACATCGTCCATTGGCACTTCCATAGTGATGTCAACAGTGGCGGGGGTGAAGGTTGCCTCGCAGTTTCCCTGCGGGGTGCCGAAATGCTCAACGGCGATCTTTTCCATGGCAACGATTTGGGGCGCATGGCTTATCTCAAGCCGGACTCTGACGTTCCTGGTATGCGTCTCGATCTTTTCCGGGACGACTACTGAGCAGAAAGTGTCGAGATTTTTCCTGACGCCTTCCACGCTCAAGCTTTCGGTCATGACGCCGGTCATCTTTGAAAGCAGCTCCCCGGGTCCCTTGACGGTCACAAAGGAGGGCGTTATGTTGGTGGCGGAAACGGTGTAGCCGTCGCCCGGCTCGCCTTTGATGTCGACCAGGACCGGCAGGCTGCGGTCGCTTATGGTGTCTATTACGGCTTTCAGGCGCTTTGGCTCGATGTCAACGACGTTGAATTTGCCCTTGAATTCCTGGGGCCCCATGTAGCGGGCCATGGAGGGCTTCAGCTCCAGCGCGGGAATGACGTTCTGCTGCGTCTCGCTGGAAAAATCGAGCATCAGGGAAAAGTCGTCCGGCCTTATGAGGTCGCGGTCCATCTTCGTGCAGAGGACCGTCAGCTCCACCGTGTTCACTTCCTCAGTGGAATTGGTATAGCAGGTGAAGGCTGTGAACTTCTCGGGGTCGCTCACGTTGCAGAGTATCTCGGCCTTCATGGTGAATTCCTCGGCGCCGCTCAATTTGTAGCGTCCCCAAAGGAAAAGCGAGAGCCCGATGGAGATGAGGATAACGGTCGTCAGCCTCGTTCCTTTGAATTGATTGAGTTTGAAATCCGCCATTTTATTTCTCGTAGGTAAGATAGGGTTCCAGTTCAAAAAGCAGGTCTTTTATCTTTTCCGCGCCGTCGTCGTAGGTCTCGTCGTCCTCCACGGGAGCGGAGAAGCGGACGAAGGCCCAGCGGTCGCCCAGGCCTTTGAAGACAAGGTCGAAGGTCGTCTTGAAGGGCAGCCACATGTAGCGCCTGGTGGCGTAGAGTACGGGCGAGGTCTTGTGCAGCTTGTGGTCGCACTGGTACCAGTAGATGATCGTTTCCTTGATATTCGCCTGGATGAAGCTGACGTCCATCCTGGCGGCGTTGAAACTGGTCTCTCCCAGCGTCAGCGGGAAGTCAACTGGCTCGTCGATAGTCCAGCCTTGGCTGGGGAAGCAGGCTTCCGGCGCGTGGATGGAGTGGTGGTCCTTGTCGTTCTGAACGATGGCCAGCATGACGGCTTCCTTGGCACGGTGCATTTGAATGAGTTGGACGAGGGCGTAGTTTCGCAAGAGCTGCGTCTGCTGCATTACTCTGCCTCGTTCCTCATTGGTCTTGGCTTCCTTGGCTTTCAGAACGAGGTTGGAGCGCCAGAAGGTGGCGCTCATGACTATCTGGGTGGCTGTGAGAGCGTCAACGGGCGTTTTTGAACTCACTTCTTTTATCGCTTCGAAACGCTCCTCGTCTTTGGCCGTGTTGGAGAAAAGCTTGTTTATGACTTTGTTGTAGGAGACGTAGAGCTCTTTCGGCATGTAGTAGGCCCTGAAGTAGGCGGTGTCTTCCGGCAGTTCCTTCAGTTCAAGGTCCGAGACAGGGACGGGGACGCCGATCTTCTTTTCCGTCTGCAGGGGGATGTTGGTGATGATGGGTAGCATCCTGATAGAGATGCCGTCGCCTGTCACCATGTAGGGGACTGTGGCGTAAGCCAA
>JAFSWV010000054.1 GCA_017444325.1 bacterium
CAAACATTCTCCCGGTTCTTCAAAGATCGCTTCCCTGGGAAGCTCGTTGGTTATGGTCGTTGCCAATTCCTTTTTAACAACAAAGCGCTCTTTGTAAGCTTCATTAAGATCCTTTTCGCCCGCGCCATCCAGGCCGCGCTTGATGCTGGCCCAATTGTTGAAATACACAACGTTTGCGGGACTGTCGCGATAGATCTTGTCAAGCAGCGCAGTAAAGATCTTGAAATTTGCTTCCGAAAGCCCATAACGGTTTATGAAATCCATAGGCGGGATGAACTTCAAATCTCCGCCGAAATTGCGGTAGGCTTCCAATAGGAAGACAATATCTGGAAGATCTTTGACCGTTAGATCCAGATAGCGCTGGGCGCTCTTCAAATCTTTTTTTCTGGCATAGCAGGCCCATCTGGCGGCAAAGTTGCCGCTTTTCATCAGCTCGTCCTTCTCCATGAGCTTGCAGCCCCTGACCAGTCCCTGACGATATGCCTTTGAAATGCTTGCATACGAAAGGTCGTCCGGCGAAACGGGAGGCAGAAGCGCCAGCTGCGAACAAAGCTCGTCCCTGCCCTCCCTGCTCCAGGACGTATCAACACAGTTTAGCACAGCCAGATACATAGCTGCCAGCTGCTGGGCAGAGTGTATCGCAACATTTGATCTCAAAAGCACGACCCGCTCATTGGAGACCTTTATGTCGCAAATGTCGCTGACGGAGCCCAGGTCGGCCGGAGAGTCAAGGCTCAAAAGCCACCAGGCATTTCCCTTCTTGGCTGACAAGTTTTCCTTGTTGGAAAGCATATCGTTTCCTTCCAGCATCTTCCAATTACGAGCCGCTTTTCTTCTGTTCTCATAACGAAGAACGTCGTAAAGCGGCGTCCCTCCTTCCTCTCCCCTAACCAGTTTCGGCAAGACAAGAATATCGCCTTCCTTGAAGCCATTTACCTGATCGTCCAAACATTTGCAGATCCTGTCTGTGATCTCGGAAAGATCGCTGGCTTCAGATTCGAAGCCGGAGCTCATGGCCGCAATCAAATAAATTATGAAAGGCAGGACTATAAGGGAAGCAAGCAGAGGACGCAGCCTCGGCGCATAAAAAAGTCGGCACAAAAGCCTGGACAGCAAAGAGAGAAGCTGGCCGCATAACATGCCGCCCGCACCTATTATCATTGACAGGAACACCGTCGAGGCGTACCCGACGGTTCCCGGGTCAAGTTTGACGATCCTTAAATAAAAGTAGAAAACAACGCTTGTCAGTATGCAGTAAAGGCCGCAGCGCTTCACATCTGAGAAGAACATCAGAAGAGCTCCAAGCACACATGAGACCGTGCAAAGAAGGCCTGTGCGTGCGAGGAATGGCGAAACGGTTATTGGGTTCGGGGAGGAAACGATCCAGAAATCGCCCCCAACGTCATACTTCAGGGGATCAATACCGCCGCAGAAAAACCAGAGCGCGGCGATCGGAAGAGCAAGCGGAAGCAAACGGCTGAGCGCAAGGGACACCAAATTTCCGCCTACCTTTTTCCCGGCGTTCCAGATTATGCCCACCGACTGTGTCAGCGTTATTATGACAAGGCATATGAAAGCGAAGATCGGCATTGTCCCGGGCATCCCAGCCAGCAGAGAAACGAGAAGGCAGCGGGCTAGGAAATATTTGTAACCTCCCCTGTAGCCGCTGACAGTAGCGCGGTAAGTGGTGAGTATCAGAAGCAGAAGCAAAAGCTGAATAGAAAAAAGCCCGCCGTCCAGCTGCAGAAGATTTCTTCCGGCCAGAAGAAAAATCAGTCCTAGCGTCGCAAGTGTTGAGGCAGTGAGCATCCTGACCATAGTTTGGGAAAACACCAGGATCAAAAGGCATATTCCGGACACCAGGCAGGACATCATAGCGTACTGGTTTGGCGAAACGAGCCTGGCGTAATTTATCTTCGAGCACAACCAGGCATATGCGATCTGCAAAGCTCCGAAAAGTGAACCGCAGCGCGTCCCCGATGCGTCCAAGAAGAGATCGTGCCAGCTTTCAAACATGTGAGCTTGACGGAAAATGTGATCCTGGTTCATATTGAAACCGCGGTACATTCCCTTAGAGATCCTCCAGAGTGCAGCTACCAAGACGACGGCAACCAAAAGCGTCAGAACATAAGCGGAGATCTTTATGATCAGCCTGCCTCTTACACTGATAGTCTCTCTCTTGCGGGAGGAACCTTGAGCGTCAAGATCATATTCGTGCCCGGCTTCGCTGTAAACGCCGGAATTGCCGTCGTAATACTCGCCCTGACCTTTTCTGCCAAAAAGCGAAGCGACCCAATCTATCATCTCGAAGACCCTGAAGAAGCCGATGACTGAAAGGAACTTTTCCCAGAAAGTTTCCCTGTTTATGCCTTCCGTTTCAGCGTCTTCCTCATCCGAGGAAAAGAGGAAGGAGTAAAGACGGGAGAACTGCTCCTGGAAGAAATCCATAGTGACCAGAAGGAAAGTATGGAAAGGCCGGCTTTCGTTGTCCTCCATTTCGGAAGTCCCTTCCAAAGGCGTTTCCTCGGCAACAGCTTCTTCAGCATTTTTCTCGTCTTTCTTACCTTTGAAAACATAGCTCTTTCCGAGAATGTAATTGACTATTATGACTATGGGCTGGGTTATGTATTTGGCCGCCACACCGGGAGACACGATCCTGAATACGAAAAAGCAGCCGCCCAGCGAGAGGGCCAGTTCGTAATTCTTGGGAATTATCCAGGCGAAAAACGTGGTGAGGCCTACGTCCAGAACACCGGAAAGACCTCTGGCCAGAACAAAGCGCCAGACCTCCTTTCCAAGCTCCTTCTTGTTTTCGCATTTTGAATTGAAAACAAAAAGCTTGTTGGAAAGATAGGCAAAGATTTTAGCGCAGATCACCGAGATGATACCCGAGGTCGTAACGCCGCATCCCAACTTGTAGAGAATGTGGTAAACCGCCACGTTGACGACTGTCGTGAGAACGCCGCACACGATGTAAGCTATGACTTCTTTTGCCGTGCTTTTCTTTTTCGCAGATTTCGCCATTTGAAAACGGTTCTTTTAAATTCAACTTATTCTAGCAAAAAACCGCCCGCCGACCAATAGGCGCTATTGCAAAAGAAACGCTCTTTTGATAGACTTTCCTCACAGTTCGTGGAGAGATGGCTGAGTGGACGATAGCAACGGCTTGCTAAGCCGTCATACGGTGTTTAACCGTATCGAGGGTTCGAATCCCTCTCTCTCCGCCACTAACTAAAGAGCCGCGTAAAGCGGCTTTTTTTAACCTCTTTTTCTTTTCAGCGATGTTCTCTTTCCTGAACCGCGGACTCGATTACGAGCCGCCAAAAGAACGATTGGTGATGCCGACCGGCAAACTGCTTGCCTACGCTCAGCCGCATGTCATGCCGTACGTGGTTTACGGTATCTGCACGGCGGTGCTTGCCAAGATAATCAATCCTTACCAGGCCTATATATTCGCCTTTGTCCTGACGCTTCTCACTGTAGGCATCTATTTTGTGAAGGGCGATTATCCGGAATTCTCGCTTAAAGGTCTGAAGCTCGGCGACTGGCTCCTGGCCTTCGCGATCGGAGTCGTGGGCATCGTGCTCTGGATACTTCCCTATCACTTCGCCTGGAAAGTCATGTTCGCAAGGATACCCGTTTTCGGCAACGAGAATATTTATCTTTCCCTGACCTACGGATTTGAGTTTGCGGAAGACGCCTTCCACAAAGCCCAAGGCGCCCTCATACTGCTTCCCAGTGAACTGCCGAAATCTTCTTTCTCCGCACAGATCCTGGAGGTAGGCGCGGCGCAGATGAAAGACTTCCTGCATCTGAACATGGACGCCGGAGTCCTGGCCAACATTCTTCTTGCCGTCAGGATCGCCGGAGCCTCCATAATGGTCCCCTTCTTTGAGGAGCTTTTCAGCCGCTCCGCCCTGACCAGGTTCTGCGTGGCTGAACAATACAAGGAAGTGCCTATCGGATACTACACCAAGAAGAGTTTCCTCATCGCAATGGGCTTTTTCATCCTTTCTCACCCCTGGTGGTTCGTGGCCCTTATCTGGGGAGGCCTGATCTTCTTCCTTTACTATTACAAGAAAAGCATTCCTCTGTGCATCTTTGCGCACGGCGTCTCAAACCTGCTTTTAGGCCTTTACGTCGTGGCGACTGGCAATTATTACCTTTGGTGAGACCTTGACAATAAAAGAGCGCTTATGCTACCATTTTCGAAAATGATCATGGCGCTCTTCTTTTTTACCGCGCCTCAAAGTTTTTCAGACTGATCGTTTCTTTTTGGTCGCTTCTGCGACAATCCTCCCTCCCTTATGCAAGAAATTTTTAATCTATTTTTGCAGTTACATGGCTAATTACAGCAACAAACAGCGCAAAGGTCGTTTCCACAAAAACAGAAACAACAATAACAACGGCAAATTCCGTAATTACGGGAATCGCAAACGTTATTTTGAAAACAGATTCCACAAAGACCCTGTCCTGGAAGAACCGCCCCAGGAATTCACTCCCGTTTGCGGCGTAGTCAGGCGCAACGACAAAGGGCCCATTCTCCGGAAGCCCGAGAGATCCTTCAAGCCGGAAGGCGACGAAATATACATCCGTCAGGAGCTCTGCCGCCGCTACGGCCTCATCCAGGGCGCCTACATTGAGGGACGCATGGCCGAGATAGACGGGAAAAAATGGGTCTATGAGATCGATTCCGTGAACGGTCTGCTCCCGGAAGTCTTCCGCTTCAGGCCCCAACTTACCGAACTACCGGCCGTTGCCCCCGACGAGCGCTTTGATCTCTCCTCTACCGGCGATGAGACCATGCGCATAGTGGATCTCGTCACTCCTATTGGCAAAGGCACGAGAGCCCTGATCGTCTCTCCCCCGAAAGCCGGCAAAACGACTATTCTGGAAAAGCTGGCCGCCTCCATAAAGCAAGTCTCCCCTGAGAGCCATGTCATCGTTCTTCTGGTCGACGAGAGGCCGGAGGAGGTCACCCAGTTCAAACGCGTCCTTGAAGGCGTGGACGTCCTCGCTTCCTGCAACGACCAGACTCCCAAGGAGCACGTTGAATTGGTCAGGGCCACCATGGACATGATCAAAGTGGAACTGGAATGTGGGAAAGACGTGGTTGTTTTGCTTGACAGCATAACCAGGACCGGGCGCGCCTTCAACCTGAACAACGTTTACTCTAACAAGCTCATGTCCGGCGGCCTTGCGCCAGGCTCCATGGAGATCCCCCGCCGTTTCTTCGGCATGGCGAGGAAAATAGAAAACGGCGGCTCCCTCACGATAATCGCCACAGCGCTTATCGACACCGGCTCCCGCATGGACGAACTGATCTTCCAGGAATTCAAAGGCACTGGCAACTGCGAGATCGTCCTTGACCGCGTTTTGGCGGAAGCGAGGATCTTCCCGGCCGTCAACGTCTATCAGTCCGGCACCCGCCGCGAAGAGCTGCTCTACTCCGAAAAGGAATACGCCAAAATAGTGACGCTCCGCCGAATTTTGGCCGACGAGAACGTTAAAGACGCCGCGGTGACCTTAAAGGAACTCATCGCCCGCTACAAGACCAACAAGGAACTTCTGGCCTCGCTCCGAGGCTGAGCAAGGGGTCGCAAAACCGCGACGAAAAAGGATACCTCCCCAGCTCACGGACTACGCGCTCAAATTTCGAGGAACTCCTCCTCCGTGAGTTCGCTTTGGGAGGTATCCTTTTTTCGTCACATCGTGAAAAAAGTTTTTGGTAAAATATCACATTATGAGTTCCCTTATACGAAATATTCCTCAGAAAGACGACCCCGTCGACCTGACCCTCAGGCCGCAGCGCTTCTCCGACTTCACCGGCCAGGAGAGGATCAAGGAACAGCTGCACATCGCGGTTGAAGCCGCCAGAAGGAGAGACGAAGCTGTCGACCACATCCTGCTCTACGGCCCTCCCGGGCTCGGCAAGACTACGCTGGCCAACATCATCGCCCAGGAGAGAGGCGTCAACATCAAGACGACTTCCGGTCCGATCATCGAAAAGCCGGGAGACTTGGCCGGTCTTCTGACAAATTTGGAGAACGGCGACATCCTCTTCATCGACGAGATCCATCGCCTCGATTCTTCCGTGGAGGAATATCTCTATTCCGCCATGGAGGATTTCTTCATCGACATCATGATCGACCAGGGGCCCCAGGCGCGTTCGGTGAGGCTCGAACTCAAGAACTTCACGCTGATCGGCGCCACTACCAGGATGGGCAATCTCACGGCCCCCTTGAGGGAACGTTTCGGCATCTCCCTGAGGCTGGAATTTTACAGCGTAAAGGAGCTCTGCGAGATCGTCAGGCGCTCCGCCAAGATCCTGAAGACCGGCATCGAAGAGGAAGCGCTCGCCGAGATAGCGGGAAGGTCAAGGGGAACGCCCAGGATCGCGAACTTTTTGGTTAGAAGAGTCCGCGACTACGCCCAGGTCAAGGGCGACGGCATTATAACGCCGAAGCTTGCGAAAGAGGCGCTCGACATGCTGAGGATCGATGAACTCGGCCTCGACGACATGGACCACGCCTATCTTAAAACGCTCATCGAAAAATTCGGCGGCCGCCCCACCGGCGTCAACAACATCGCCGTGACGATAAGCGAGGAAGTCTCTACGATCGAGGAAGTGATAGAGCCCTACCTCATCCAGCAGGGCTTCATAATGCGCACTCAAAAAGGCCGCGTCCCCCTGAAGAAAGCTTACGATCATCTTCATTTGAATTACGACGGTCCCATTGTGGACGAACTTTTCAATTTCAACAACAATCAGTAAAAATAATGGAAACTTTTGAAGGCAAACTGGTGCTTGGACTGCCAAAGGGCAGCCTGGAAGCCGCCACCTGCGAGATATTCCGCAAGGCGGGATACACCATCAATATCAGCAGCCGCTCCTATTACCCCACGATCAACGATCCCGACATCAAGCCGATACTTATCCGCTCCCAGGAAATGTCACGCTATGTGGAAGCCGGACACCTTGACTGCGGCATCTGCGGCCACGACTGGATCGTCGAGAACCAGAGCGACGTCGTCGAGATCTGCGAGATGATGTATTCCAAAGCCACGGCCAATCCCGTCAGGTGGGTGCTCTGCGTCCACAACGACAGCCCCTATCAGAAGCCGGAAGATCTGGAAGGCAAACTGATCGCCACGGAAGCCGTCAACATGACGAAGAAATATTTCGCGGAAAAAGGCATCAACGTAAACATTGAGTTCAGCTGGGGCGCCACGGAAGTGAAGTGCCCGAACCTGGTGGACGCTATCGTGGAATTGACCGAGACCGGCTCTTCTCTGAGAGCCAACAACCTCAGGATAATCGACACCCTGACCACTTCCACCACCCGCTTCATCGCCAACAAGAAAGCGATGGAGGATCCTTTCAAACGCGAGAAAATAGAGAACCTCGCCACGCTTCTGCAAGGCGCCCTGAGGGCCAGGGACAAAGTCGGCCTGAAGCTCAACGCCCCGCTTGCCAAGCTGGAGGAGATCTCCGCCAAGCTTCCCTGCATGAGAGAGCCCACCATCTCTCCCCTGAAGGACAAAGACTGGGTCGCCATGGAAGTAGTCCTGGACGAAGTGACTTCAAGAGACCTTATCCCGCAGCTGAAATCCCTGGGCGCCCAGGACATCATCGAGTATCCCTTAAGCAAGGTCATTCCCTGATATGGCGAAAAAAGAATTTACTCTTGCTTTCCTGGCCGATGAGCTGAAGGACGTCTCCTTCGTGGATTGGCTGGTCAAACCAGGCGACGCCGTAAAGGAAGGCGACGACCTTTGCGAGATCGTGACCGACAAGGCATCACTGGTCCTCTCCGTCCCCTGTGACGGCAGGATCACAGGACTGCTCGTAAAGAAGGACGACCGTCTTGAAAACGACACGGTCCTCCTAACCATGGAAGTGTAAATGATCACTTTCCCGGACGAATACGAAAGCGGCTCCGCCGGAAAAAAGCAGCCCCTCTCTGACGGGCTGGTGGCGGTCATTCTGGCGTACAACGACGAGAAGACCATCCAGAACGTGGTCAAGAAATCGCTGCGCAAATGCGACCGCTGCATCGTCGTGGACGACGGCTCGTCCGACCGCACCGTCGAACTGGCCCAGCAATCCAGGGCTGAAGTGATAACGCATGTTTCCACAAGAGGCATGATCGCATCCTTCAACACCGCGGTGGCCTACCTCAGGGACTGCAGCTTCAAATACGCGATCTTTCTTTCCGCCAGCGGCCAGCACGAACCGGGCGACATGCACCGCTTTGTGAGAATGGCTCAGATGAGAAACGCGGACATCATCTGCGGAAGCCGCGAGAAGAACAGAAGAAGCATTCCCACCCTCACCAAGTGGGCGAACTATCTTGCGGACGGCTGCATCAAGTTCAAGTACGGCTACAGGCTGAACGACCCCTTGTGCAACTACCGCATGCTCAGCAAAAAAGTCATTTCTAGCCTTCCGCCCTGCAAGCACAATTACCTTCTTACAGCCCACATCCTGCGCCATGCCTACGGCCTTAAACTGAGAGTCGGGCACTTGGCGGTCACGGTCGGACAGAATTACGTGACGAAACCCGCCAGGGCCAGGAGAGACTTCAAGCAGAGCCTCTATATGTCGCTCTTCATCCTCTTCACTCCCAATCCCAGTTTGGAGAGGAAGGAAAAGAAAGCCGCGAGAAAACTGGCGGAGGAAAGCAGCAAGCCCGTCATAAAGCCTATCGACGAGACAGAAAGAAAGCCCAGGCGCAAAAAACGCCGCTACGGCAACAGAAGACGCAGCGCCTCCGACATCAGGGAAATGAAAGACCGCATCATGGACAGCAAGAGCCCGGAAGTTCTGAAAGAGGAACAGGAAGCGAAATTCAATTAAAAACCAATCATAAAAAGAGGAATTATGGGTAGGATCCTGATAATAGGCGCCGGCGGCGTCGGCAACGTGGCGGCGCACAAATGCGCGGCCAGAAAAGAAGTTTTCGATTACATCTGCCTGGCGAGCCGCACCAAGAGCAAATGCGACGCCATCAAAGAAAAGATCAAACGCAACGTCGGAAGAGACGACATCATAACCGACCAACTTGACGCCGACGATCCCAACCAGGTCGCCGCCATGATCAAAAAGCACAATGTCGAGACCGTCCTCAACGTCGCTCTCCCCTATCAGGATCTCTCCATCATGAAAGGCTGCCTCATGGCCGGCGCCAACTACGTTGACACCGCCAACTACGAGCCGCCCGAAGAAGCGAAGTTCTGCTACAAGTGGCAGTGGGATATGCAGGATGATTTCAAGAAAGCCGGCCTCACAGCCCTTCTCGGCAGCGGCTTCGACCCGGGCGTCACCAGCGTCTTCACGGCCTACGCCCTCAAGCACGAGCTGGACGAGATCCATTACCTCGACATCGTGGACGCCAACGCCGGCGACCACGGCCATCCCTTCGCCACCAACTTCAATCCCGAAATCAACATCCGCGAGATCACCCAGCGCGGCAAATATTGGGAAGACGGGCAGTGGAAGGAAACCGATCCCCTCTCCGTGCACAAGACTTTCGACTTCCCCTCCATCGGCGACAAGGAAATGTACCTTATGTATCACGAGGAGCTGGAGTCCCTCACCAAGCACATCCCGACCATCAAGAGAGCCCGCTTCTGGATGACCTTCTCGGAAAACTATCTCAACCATCTCCGCGTTCTCCAGAACGTCGGCATGACGAGAATAGACGAAGTGGAATACGAAGGCCACAAGATCGTGCCTCTGAAGTTCCTGAAAGCCCTCCTTCCCGACCCCGGCACCTTGGGCGTCAACTACACCGGCAAGACCTGCATCGGCTGCATACTGGAAGGCGTCAAAGACGGCCAGCCTAAGACCGTCTTCATCTACAACGTCTGCGACCACGCCCAGTGCTTCAAGGAAGTGGAAGCCCAGGCCGTCTCCTACACCACCGGCGTCCCCGCCATGATCGGAACAAAGATGGTGGTCGAGAAGAAATGGCAGGGACCGGGCGTCTTCAACATGGAAGAGTTCGATCCCGACCCCTTCATGAACGACCTTAATCTCTACGGTCTGCCGTGGCAAATCAAGCGCTTCTAAATCGCTTTCCGGAACTGAAGACTCCGGCTTTCGTCATCACGGAATCCGACCTCATCAAAAACGGCCGGATCCTCCTGGACGTCCAGGAAAAAGCCGGTTGCAAAATACTCTGGGCCCTGAAGTGCTTCGCCATGCCCGAGGCCGCCAAAGCTTTGAAGCCCTATCTTGCCGGCACCTGCGCCAGCGGCCTTTTCGAAGCCAGATTCGGGAAAGAAAATTTCGGCGGCGAAAACCACGTTTACGCCCCGGCCTTTTCCGACGAGGACATGGCTGAGATCGTAAAATACGCCGACCACATCTCTTTCAATTCTTATTCCCAATTAAGGCATCACAAGAAGGCCATAGAGGGAGCAAATAAAGAGATCAAAGTCGGCCTCAGGATCAATCCCGGCTACTCGGAAGTCGAGACCACGATCTACAACCCCTGCGCTCCTTACTCCCGCTTCGGCGTCGGCGCAGAAGATCTGGAAAAAGAAGGCGTAAAGGAAATTTCCGGACTGCATTTCCACACCATGTGCGAACAGAAGTCCGACGTACTGGAAAGAACGCTTGACGTCGTTGCCAAAAAGTTCGGCCCTTTTCTCCGCGACCTGGAATGGCTCAACATGGGCGGCGGACAGCTCATCACGAAGCCCGATTACGACAGAGATCATCTCATTAAGCTCATCAGTGAGTTCAAGACCGCCTTCGGTCTTAAGACCGTCTATCTCGAGCCTGGCGAAGCCGTGGCCATCGACGCGGGATATCTTGTAGCCAGCGTCCTCGACATCATAGAAAACGGCATGCCCATAGCTATTCTGGACACCTCCGCCGCCAACCACATGCCGGACGTTCTGGAAATGCCTTATCGCCCCTATATAATCGGTTCCGGAGAACCCAAAGAATTCCCCTACACCTACCGTTTGGGCGCCCTGACCTGCCTGGCCGGCGACTATATCGGCGACTACTCCTTTAAGGAACCGCTGAAGATTGGCGACCGCCTCGTCTTCACCGACATGGCGATCTATTCCTTCGTCAAGACCTGCATGTTCAACGGCATCAACCTTCCCTCCCTCGCCTATCAATCTGAATGTGGCGAAATA
>JAFSWV010000006.1 GCA_017444325.1 bacterium
AAAAGCTTCTTTTCCTGGCAACGCTCGCTTTTGACAAACGCTACAGTCAGTCCAGGATCAAGGACTACCTCAAGATATTTCTTTCCCGCTTCTTCAGCCAGCAGTTTAAGCGCTCCTGCTCGCCGGACGGAGTGGGGACGGGGAGCGTTTCGCTTTCCCCGCGCGCGGGTTTAAGGATGCCGTCCGACATTTCTTCCGCGGCTTGGTGGTAAAATTATGAGATGAGATAGGTAATGAGTGTAAGAAAGCTGAAAAGACCTTTGGGGGTGGCCTTGTTGGCTGTTTTGACCGTTTTGACGGTCCTTTCACTTTTGGCCGCGACGTTCGCCGCCATGATGACGATGGAAGAGCAGGCCGGCAGCATCAGCCTTAACCGTTCCCAGTCCGACATGCTCGCCCAATCGGCCATAGAGCACGTTTACGGACTTCTTAGGCAGGATTCCATCGACAGCCCGGAATACGACGGCTATGACGAACTCTGGTCCCAGACTTTCAAGCCGCGCCAGGGCGAGGAGCGCGTCAACGTTGAGGGCGACAAAGGCGGCGACTATGCCTGGGCGCGCTGGATCTACGTCAGGGACAATTCCGGCCAGCCGATAGGACGCTACGCCGTCATGGTCGAGGATGAGCACGCCAAAGTTAATCTTCATACCGCGGCCGCTCTCGGCCCCAAGCAGCAGAATGAAGGTTTCGGCACTTTTGAAGTGATGCTGACGGACGGCGAGAAGAGGGGGCTTCCGCTTACCATGGACGCCGGCAAGCGACTCTTAAAGTATCGCTACGGCAGGGATGAGAAACCGGGACAAGCAAACGTTGACGACAACCTTACCGTTACCCAGTACGGCAGCGACTCCATTGACAACAACGCCGACGGCCGCTATGACGAAGATGGTGAAGGAGTTGATGAGCCGGAGGAATACAACCCCAATCATCTTATTTGGGACGACAAGGCTTTCCAGTCTTTGAGGGAAGCCCTGGCGGTCGCTATGGGCGGCGAACCCACAAGCATTTCCCAGGTCAATGCTTTCAAGCACCTCGCCACTCTCTGGAACACTTCTCAGGAACTTTATTTCGAAAAATCCGCTAAAGCGCTCAGGCGTTCACTCGATATTAATCATGCGGAACTGAAGCAGCTCCGCCGTGCCCTGAGGAACGCCAACAACGAATCTCCCTTTGAGCCCTCCTCCTCCAGGATGAGAAGCTTGCTCGTCAATATGCTCGACTACACAGACGAGAACCATACGCTTACGACTGTTGACAGCACTTACGGCGTGGAGTCCGTATGCTTCAACGAGATCATGGCGCACGACGGCAGCTGGATCAGGGAGACGGACTGGTGCGGCTGGGGTTTTCCCTCCCAATCCGGCAGCGGCGCTTCCGTACCCGAGCACGTCCTTTCCGCCAACCAGTTCTATGGGCATCGCTACAAGGACCTCAACAACACTTTCCGCTGGCGTTTCAGCAACGTTAGGAAAAGGGGCAACGACTGGGAAGTGAAGCTGGAAAAGCCGCGCCGCCAGGCTCCGCGCTTTGATGAATTCATAAAGTCCGAAGTGAAAGGCTGGTATGAGAATCAATGGAAAGGCGCGACCTGTATGGTATATAACGCCAAAAATGAGTACAAGGGCTTTTACGTTTCACAGAATCAAGGCGGAAAAGGGCGCGAACTTACCATTAAGGGTTACAGCGAAGGCAATAAATTTATGGAGGAAGTTTCCTCCAACCTCGTCAACGCAACAGTCAAGCTTTACAGCAGCTGGACTCACGACGGTGCCATGTGGTGCGATGATCCGATGCAGACGGAGATCTTCTATTTCCGTCCCTTGCACCGCAAGCAGGAGAAATATTACTACCGCGTTTACAACGCCAGCCAGGCCTTTATTCCTTCCATAGGCTATGGAAAATCGAACGTTAGGGAAATGGAACTTGACGGCATTCCAGCCCGCTACAGCGTCCAGCAGGAGGAAAAAGACAAGAAAAATCATTATCTTCTCAAGTACCCCTATAAGGAAGGCAAGGCCCAAAAGCCCAATAAGGAAGGCTACATTGAGGTAGTGGTGACGTCCTCCAAGAAATGTCGTCACTCCGGTTCCGGCAGAAGAGGGAAGAACCTCAATTACAGCGACGCCATGTATTTCATCAGGCCCGACATCGTTGAGCTTGTAAACATCTCCTCCTACCCAATAAGTCTCCGCAACTGGCAGGTCGTGGTCAACACAGGTTTGGAAGCGGAGCTTCTTGCCACCATTGACAAGGCGGACCACTACAGCAAGGCCCGCAGCGGCTTCTACGAAGACCCGAACCCAATAATTGAGCCGAACGGATATTTTTACCTGACCAACAACAGGGAGATCTTCGACATCGAATACTGCGGCGGCAACGGCAATTACGGACGCAGCCAGAAGACGGTCATCCCGGTCTTTGAGCTTCCCGACGAGGACTGGGGTATCCTTTACGACGTGACGAAGGTCAAGGGTGATTACATCACAGTTTCCGGCGCCAACTGGCACCATGACCAGCTTGAGGGCGAACTGATCGAATTCGTGTCCGACCGCCAGCCCACCGCCAAGGCGGATACTCCCAACGGCATGATCAAGTACGTTTACGGAAACAACAGCAATCGCCTTGACCTGAATGGCAGCGATCCGGCCGGCAGCGGCCTGAAAGTCGGCGACAAGATCAGGGTCAGGGGCCTTCCGCGCCAGGGCGGTTTCGTCTCTTTCACGCTTAAGAACGAATACGGCCAGGTCGCGGCCAGAACGACGGAATACGGTTCCGTGGAAGAGGAAGAGTTCGGTTACTCGACCGAAAAGGACGACCCGGCCCACTACACCTGGAAGAAGCATTCGAGGCCTACTTTCGGCGGCACCCTAAGGGAAGCCGAGAGCCGCAGGATGAGAAGCCAGTCGAAGAACAACCAGACGCACATCAAGAACGCCGGCATGGCGAACATCTCCGAAATACAGAAGATCAAGACGGGCGACGACTGGGAGAACGTGGGCGGTGGCTCCAGATCCGACCTGAAGACAATGAAAGCGATCGGCAAATATTTCACCACGGCCGGCATCAGGCTTGATGCGGAAGAGGAAGGCGTGCATCTTTCCGGCTGGGCTCCGGCTTTCGGTACGGTCACTTCCGCGAACGGCAACGTTATGAGCATTGACGGTGTCAACTGGGAACCGGACACCTGGAAAGGGCATACCTTGCGTGTTATGACCGGCGCTCAAAGAGAGGAGAAGATCCCAATCGTCAGCAGCTCCAAGACAGGCATTACTGTTGACGGTCTAACTTCTCCAAGCGAACTGCAGCTGAAACTTAAAAAAGGCGACATGGTGAGCGTAGGCCCAGGCTATGCCACGCCTTTCTACTATGCGACGAAAGACGGCGATGTAGGCGAGTGGGAATGGCGCGACAAAGGGCTTGAGAAAGCCGACTACGGCCTCTATATCTTCGGCCTTAACGATGCTATCGATACGACGGAATTCCTAGAGGAAAATCACAACGCCGAGATGGAAGTCTTCATCTACAATTACGAAACAGGCGAATACGACGCCCTGCCTCTCAATTCCGACGAGCTCAGGAACGCCGCGGACGATCCTTATCTCGTAGGCTCCAACAGGAAGCGCATACGCTACGACAAGAACGACAGAGCCTACTGCGGCATAATACACGGCTGCCACATATCCGCCAAAGGCGGTATCAAAATAAAGATGATACCCCATAATCTTTCAGGCGTTGACTCTTCCGGCAAAGCTTGGCTTGACTATGTTTATCTGGCGCCCGGCCCGACTGCCGGACGCATCAACATCAACACTGCCGAGGAACGCATTCTTACTTCCCTAAAAGGCGTCACTCCGACATTGGCCCGCAATATCGCCAAAGGCATAGACGCCTACGGCAGCGCCTCTCTGAAACCATATAAAAACGCCACGGATCTTCTGAACGTCAAAGGTTTCACTCCGGAAATTTACGGCCCGATCGCCAACCTCATAACGACCAGGAGCGACCAGTTCCGCGTCAGGGTCATAACCCAGACTATCACGAAACTTTCCAAAGACGATGCTTTCAACGAGAGCGACGGCGACAAGATAACATCCCAGTCCGCCATGGATCTTATCGTTGACCGCAGCGACGCTTTGGGCGAGAACGGCGCCAACTTCCGCATTATTTCCCGCGAATTTGAATAACCAACCATTATCTTTCACACGATGAAAAAGCTTGGCCTTTTATTATTGCTCATCACATTTGCCAGTTTCAATTCTTACGCTCTGCGTATCTACGGTCTTTATATGGGCGAAGTGAACGTCAGGGACGACGGCAACCGTTATTACCAGGACACCATGTTCACGACTTATCCTCCCAACGCCACGTTCAACGGCTGCGTTGACGTTTTGGTGCTGAAGGGATGGTACAGTTTCGGCAACGACTGGGAATACGCGCCGGTGGACGACAACGTTCTGGACAAAGGCCAGAAGGCCAAGTATGAGGACATGGGCAAATGCAGCGGCGTCACGATCAAGCGTCTCGACCCAGAAGCCTACAATATGCTGAATGAAGTGTCCGGGAATACGGCCGAGGCCGGCAGCCCGGCCGGTTACATAGGCGCCGCCAACATGAAGCGCACGCTGCTCTTCAACAACGCGGTGCTGGAGGAAGGGACCAACTACTTTACCCTTGTCTGTCCCCAGGCCAACGAGCTGATGTACAGCGCCATGATCGGCCTTTACCTTTCCGATGCCGACAAGTGGTCCACAAGCGTCATCCCTCCCGAGGGCACGGCGCCCGATCTCTGCGCCAAGGAAGCCGGCGCCGGCACCCAGGACATGGAAGGGGAGCTGGTCTGCGGCGCCCCCAATCCCAGGAAAGACAACCAGTACTTTGTCCAGTCCAACGTCAAGATGGACCGCCCCACCCTGGCCTGTGTGAAAGGAGAATACAGGATCTCCATTCCCTTCTTTTATCTGGCGGGCTCCAACAGCGCGGAAGTCAATCCCGATGGCATTACCTCTCCCTCCTCTCCGGGTTGGGTCGCCGAAGATAAAGTCGATCCCGACTGGGCGTTGAGCCACACCTCGGGCAACGAGGTCGCCTACCTGGCGGTGTGCGTCTCGAAGGAAAGCACCCAGCCGAAACTGGCCACGCCCACCGTTCTGGTGCCGCCGGGCTCCTACCAAGGCTACATCCTCATGGAAAACGAAGGCGCCGGCTCTTTTGATTACACAGCCGTTTCGAAAACCGATTGGCTGACCGTCGATTCGGAATCCGCCGCCGGTTCCGTCTCTTTGCAGAAAAAGATCTATTTCAACGTCAAGAAAGGCGCGCTGGGCGTTGGTCGCCACGAAGGCAAGATCGAACTTGATCTCGGAAGCTACGGCAAAATGGAAGTCAAGGTCATAGCGGTGGTGGAAGCGCCCGCCAGCGGCGCCATCAGATTGAAAGGCTTGTACATCATGAGCGGCGTTGGGGAAAATCCTTATTATCAGGACACCATGATAGGATCCACCGTTCCCGCTTACAATTTCGACGGCGGCTGCATGGATATCCTGGTGGCGGAGGGGATCTATCTTTTCGGCAACGACGCCCTGGCGGAATATTCCGATCACGCCGACTATCTCAGGACCTATGCCCTCGACAGGGGAAAGAGAGCCGAATATACGGAAGCGGGAAGCTTCCAGAGCACCAACCAGGTCCTCAGGCTGAGCGGAGACTACAAGCTGATAAACCAGGCTCTGGACAACGGCGAGAAGCCCGACGCGGATTCCGTGGGTGACTTTGTCAAGCTCTCGAGCCTGACAAAAAGAGTTCTCGACTGCTATCTGCAGCCCGGCACGAACCGCTTCACGCTTGTTTTTCCGGAAGCTTCGGAATTCGAATCCGAATCCGACACGATGCAGCTCGGTCTTTTCCTGGGCGAAAAAGTAGCAGCGGGCGCCATCCCGGATCTGGCGGCCTGCAACAACGAGCTTTTCTTTGACGCCGTCGATATGCCTTACGCCACCTATTCCAATGAAGACCGCGTTTATCACTACGCGATCGAAGACGGCAAGAACTTCACAAAGAGCACGCTTAAATGCGAAAAAGAGGGTTGCCAGATAGAGCTTACAAAATTCTTCCTCCTTGGCAAGAACGACGAGTTCACGAACCCCTATGGCATGACCAGTCCGGCGGTCTGCGGCTACGTGGCGACAGGAGGCGATTCCAATACTGCCTGGCCGGTGCACGCTTCGCCGGAAACGGTCCTGGGCTACCTGGAGGTGGTAGTCCAAGGCGAGGTGCCGGAACCGGCCTTCCTGGGCCTTCTGGCGCTGCTAGCATTAGCCTTCCTCCGCCGGAAGTAGAACAATTCCTTTAGCAAAAAAAAGATTTCACATTATCCCTCGCTCACGGACTACGCGCTCAGTTTCTCTATCGAGCATCCTCCGTGAGTTCGCTATGGGATATGTGAAATCTTTTTTGTTTTTCAGGCGTTACGGAGCGGAGAGCGGCCCAGGCCCCCAAGTGAACTCACGGAGGACGCAAATCAAGGCAATGCGTGCGTAGTCCGTGAACGGGGGGCCTGGGCCGGCTCCGCGACGGAATGTTTACTTCAGTACGGCGCCTTGGCTCGCGGACGTCGCGTGCTTTTGATAGCGCGCCATCCATCCGAAATTCAGGCGCGGCTTGGGAGGCTGCCAATTTGCGCGGCGCTTTTCGATCTCTTCGGGGGAGAGTTCCGCTTCCAGTTTCTGGGCGTTGATGTCGATGTCGATGATGTCGCCTTCTTTCAAAAGGCCGATAAGGCCGCCTGAGGCCGCCTCAGGGCTCACGTGGCCGATGCAGGCGCCTCTCGTGCCGCCGGAGAAGCGTCCGTCTGTTATAAGCGCCACTTTGTCGCCCAAGCCCTGGCCCATGATGTAGGAGGTGGGGGCCAGCATCTCCTGCATGCCGGGGCCGCCCTTGGGTCCTTCGTAGCGGATGACGACTACGTCGCCGGGTTTCACTTTGCCGCCAAGGATGCCCTCGCAGGCTTCTTCCTGGGATTCAAAGATGACGGCCGGTCCGCGGTGCGTCATCATTTTCGGATCGACGCCTACGGATTTGACAACGGCGCCTTCCGGGGCGAGGTTGCCCCAGAGCACGGTCAGGCCGCCTCTCTTGGCGTAGGCGTTGGAAAGTTCCCTGATGCAGGCCTTGTCTTTGCTTTCCTTGCCTTTTATGTTTTCGCCTACCGTGCGCCCCGTGACGGTCATGCAGTCCAAGTCCAGCAGGTTCTTTTTGGCAAGCTCGGATTGTACGGCGGGAATGCCGCCGGCGTGGTAGAGGTCGGGCATATGCGTCGGGCCGGCGGGCGCCAAGTGGCACAGGTTCGGCGTCCGGGCGGAAATCTCGTTGAACAGCTTCAAGTCCAAATCAACCCCGGCCTCGTGCGCAATCGCCAGCAAATGCAGGACCGTGTTCGTAGAACAGCCTAACGCCATATCGCACGTCAACGCGTTGCGGATACTGCGCTCGTTGATAATGTCGCGGGCAGTGATATTGCGTTTCACCATTTCCATGATAGCCGCGCCGGACATGCGCCCCAACTGCAAGCGGCGGCTGTAGACGGCGGGAATGGTCCCGTTTCCGGGCAACGCGATTCCAATCGCCTCGCACAGGCAGTTCATGGAGTTCGCCGTGTACATGCCCGAACAGCTTCCGCAACTCGGACAGCAGTTTTGCGTGCACTCCTCTAATTTGGCGTCGT
>JAFSWV010000007.1 GCA_017444325.1 bacterium
CTTCGAAGTGGACGGTTTCGGAAGCCAACTTCTGATGGACGATTCCAACGCTCCTTCGCTTCTAAGCCTCCCCTATCTTACCGACGTTAAATTAGACGATCCCATTTATCAAAACACTCGCAAATTCGTCTGGAGCGAAGACAATCCCTACTTCTTCAAGGGCTCCGCCGGATCCGGCATCGGCGGCCCGCACTGCGGGTTGTATAGGCCCTGGCCCATGAGCATCATCATGAAAGCCCTTACAACTAGCGACCGCGCCGAGAAGGAATGGTGCGTGAAAGAGCTTCTGAAGACTGACGGCGGCACAGGCTTTATCCACGAGTCTTTCTACAAAGACGACGCCAAAAATTACAGCCGCTCCTGGTTCGCCTGGGCCAACACGCTCTTCGGCGAACTGATCGTCGAAATGTACGCAGAATAAAAAAAAGGCCGCCAAGAGGCGGCCTTTTTTTATTCGAACGATCTTAATCAATCGTTGTTCAGGTAGAGTTTCGGCCAGAGTTTGTACATGCCGAAGCCGCAGGCTGCGACAAGAACGAGGAGGCAGGTGGCCGGAACGGGCTTGCCGTAGATGTAGAGGCCCGTCGAGAAGAGCAGGCTGTAAACCAATATAGTGCCGAGGATCATGCAGAGAATGCCCTGGGGAATGGTGTTGGGCACGGCGTATTTGTCGATCTGGTCGCCTTCCTCGTTGGCTTCCTTGATGACTCTGTTCCAGCCGGGGCCGCCGGGGCAGATGTGACGGTAGAAGGATCTCAAGGTCTTGGTGTCGGTCGCGGGCGCGACGTAAGCCAGAATGACCCAGACGACCGTCGTCACGGCTACGTTGACGAGGTACGGAAGGAAAGTGTATTCCTTGAAGAGCTCGGGTTCCCAGAAGACGAAAGTCGTGGAGATGATGAAGGAGAGCGTCATGGCCGCGATCTCGCACCAGGCGTTGATGCGCCACCAGAACCAGCGGAGGATGAAGACCAAGCCCGTGCCGGCGCCGAAGCCGACCAGGATCTTGAAAGCGAAGGTCGCGCTCTTAAGGTAGAGGGAAAGCACGCAGGCCAAAACCATCAGTATGACGGTGGCGACGCGCCCGACCAGGACCATTTCCTTTTCAGAGGCCTGAGGCCTCAGGAAGCGTTTCCAGAAGTCGTAGGTGATGTACGAGGAGCCCCAGTTCAGGTGCGTGGAGATCGTTGAGATGTAAGCGGACATCAAAGACGCGACGACGATGCCTTTCAAACCGTGCGGCAGCATGGTCAGCATCGCGGAGTAAGCCAGGTCGTGACCGGGCATGGTGTGCGGGAAGGCCGCTTTCAGAGAATCCAGCGTCGGGAAAAGCACCAAGGAAGCCAGGGCCACCAAAAGCCAGGGCCAGGGACGAAGAGCGTAGTGCGCGATGTCGAAGAAAAGCGTGGAGCCCGTGGCGTGCGCTTCATTCTTGGCCGCCAGGACGCGCTGGGTAAGGTAACCGCCGCCGCCGGGCTCGGCGCCGGGATACCAGGCGCTCCACCACTGCACGAGAACGGGCATCAGAAGCAGCGTGATGAGGAGGTTAAGGCTTTCCTTGTCAAAGCCGACGCCGGGCGTGTAGATCTCGAAGGAAGGCAGGATGGCCATCTTCGACTGGACCAGCGGATTGTTCAGCACGGTATCCAAGCCGCCGGCGCGGTTGATAGAAACGACAGCCGCCGCGACGGAGCCGACCATAGCGACGATGAAGAGTAGGCAGTCTGTGATGAGCACGCTCTTAAGGCCGCCCAAGACAGAGAAGATCGTCGTGATGGCCGCGGCGTAGATGACGGTCTCCCAGGGTTTCAGTCCCAGCATGACGCCGCCGATCTTGATGGCCGCCATGGAGACGGTCGCCATGACGATGATGTTGAAAAGGAAGCCGAGATAGACCGCTCTGAAGCCGCGCAGGAAAGCCGCACTTTCGCCGCTGTAGCGGAGCTCATAGAATCCCAGGTCCGTAACAACGCCGGAGCGGCGCCAGAGCTTGGAATAGATGAAGGTCGTCAGCATGCCGGTCATTAGGAAGGCCCACCAGCTCCAGTTCTGAGCGACGCCGCCCTGCCTTACCATGTCGGTAACTAAGTTCGGAGTGTCGGTAGAAAAAGTTGTGGCAACCATGGAGAAGCCAAGTAACCACCAGGGCATGGAACGGCCGGAAAGGAAGAAGTCCTCGCTTGATTCGCCGGCTTTTTTGGAAACGATGATGCCCACGACGAGCGTGAAGACCAGGAAACCTATGATGATCCCCCAGTCAAGGGCGTTCACAGGAATGAATTCGTATCCCATATTTTCCTTAAAGTTGTTGGTTCAAGAATATGATTTCTACGGTTTTTAGTCTAGCAAAAGGCGCCCTTTCGGTCAAATCTGAGGGCAGAAGTAAATAATGGCTCCCAGTATCAATCTCGAAACTATCCCGGCGGCCGTATCGTCGAGCATTATTCCCCACGCTCCGGGGAGTTTTTGCAGCTTATTAATCGGCCAGGGCTTCAGGATGTCAAAAAAACGGTTGAGTATAAGGCCTATGAGAGCCGTCCAAAGGCTGAAATTAACGCCCAGGAAGGTCAGGAAGGCCGCTGCCGTCTCGTCGATGATAACTGAGCCGGGGTCGTGCTTATTGAGGTCTGATTCAGCCTTTCCGCAAAAGATAAGGCCGAGCAGGAAAAAAACCAGCGCAAGGGATGCCTGAATGAGAAGAGGCTCCCTTGTCAGCGTCGTGGCATACCAGAGAAGAAGGCCCCAAATAGTGCCGACAGTTCCGGGCATGATGGGAAAAAAGCCGGTGAATCCCATCGTAGAGACAAAGACCGCCAGAGTCTTCTTGCTGCCCGGGGAAACTTCAGACATTTTCCAGATAGAAGTGTTTGTACTTAATGAGGTAATATATGCCGGAAATTATCGTCAGAATGGAGACGAACCAGAAGAGCAAATGAGCAGCCAGCCTGAAGTATTCCATGAACGGGCCCTCCAGCCTGAAGTCGTAATACAGGATGAAGTAAACCAGCGTCGTCACAATTGCGATCATCTGCCAGGCCGTTTTGTGCTTGCCGATGGCATGCGCGCCAAGGACCGCTCCCCTGCTCAATCCTGCCATCCTGAGCCCCGTGACCACCAGATCTCTCCCCACTATGGCCACGACCATCCAGGGAGCGACCACGTGGTTGATGTAATAGAGAGCCGCGAAGCAGATAAGTACGGAGCAGACCAGGATCTTGTCAGCCAGAGGATCCATAAGTTTTCCAAAATCCGTCACCAGATCATATTTTCTGGCGATGTGGCCGTCGAGCCAGTCGGTCAAGGACGCCAAGCCGAAAAGGCCCAGCGCTATGGTCTTGGAATATGGAAAGATTATGAGCAGGCAGGGCATTATGGCAATAGGCAAGGCAAGCCTTGCCAGCGTTAGCTTGTTGGGAAGATTCATACCAGCCCCTCCAGGACCGCCGTGCCTGTCACGTCGTAGCTGGCGGCTCCGGTGATCTTGACGGGTATTATGGAGCCGACGGGGATCTTCTTGGCGTTCCTTATGGTGACTTCGTTGTCAACGTCCGGGGCGTCAGCCGTTCTTCTGCCGAAGCTGCGCTCCTTTTCCTTGCGGTCGATGATGACGGGTATGGTCTTGCCAATATAGCTTCTGTTCTTCTTCAAAGAGATCTCTTTCTGAGCGCGCATCAAAATGTCCGCTCTCCCCTCTTTCACTTCCTGGGGAATAGGATCGCCCAAGGGGAAAGCGGGAGTCGCTTCCTCCAAGGAGTAAGCGAAAACGCCCAGGTGATGGAACAAGCCCTTCTTGACGAACGCTTCCAATTCCTCGAAAGCCTCTTTCGTCTCGCCCGGGAAACCGGTGATGAAGGTCGTCCTCAGCGTCACATCCGGGATCTTGTTCAATATCTTGTCGAGCAGTTTTTCCGTAAAGGCGTGGGTGGGACGGCGCATGGCTTTAAGCACGTCCTCGTTGACGTGCTGCAAAGGCAGGTCGATGTATTTGCAGATCTTCTCCTCCCCTGCTATCACGTCTATAAGTTCGTCGCTCATCGTCGCAGGATAGAGATACTGCAGCCTGATCCAGTAGAGGTCTTCGATCGCGCAGAGTTTTTCCAAAAGTTTCGGAAGCTTTTTGTAAGCGGAAGTGTCCTGGGCGATGACGTTCAGTTCAACGACGCCCTCAGCGGCCATTTCTTTCGCTTCCTCAACCAGCGCCTCTATCGGCTCCTCCGCCATCGGCCCTCTTAATCTCGGGATCGAGCAGAAAGCGCACTTGTGGTCGCAGCCGTCGGCGATCCTCAGGAAGCCGTAGTGCGGCGGGGTGATCCTGATCCTCGGTCCGTAAGGAATATCAACAGGCTTTTTCGTTCTGAAAAGTTTAGCGACCACTTCGGAAATAGTCGCCTCATTGGCGACCGGCAGCCAGGCGTCAACTTCCATCTGCCTGCCTTTGAGAATCTGTTCTCCGTAATAGTTGACGAAACAGCCAGTAACGATGAGCTTTTGATCTGCGCGCTTCTGGCTCACTAATTCAATGATGACAGCCGAAGCCTCGTCCCTGGCTTCCGCAATGAAAGCGCAAGTGTTGACCAGCATGAGGTCGGCTTCTTCCGGAGTGGCGCATATCTCGTTTCCCTCCTGGAGAAGCGAACCCAGCATCCTCTCGGTATCGACCTGGTTTTTCGCGCAGCCGAGGCTCACCACATAGATCTTCATATCAATCGACCTCGGGAAGTTTCTCGGAGAAATTGAATTCCTGCTTCACGCTGCGGATGATCTGGAGTTCCCTGCTGACGGCGTCGCCCTTGGCGTCCACAGTCTTCTGCTCCTTGATAGCCGCTTCCTTGGCTTTCCTTTCCTGGCGCGCGTGGCCGGTGATCTTGACCAGGGCCACTATGACGCCGAGAATAACGAGTGCGAAAACGAACCAGTGCCTCGGCATGATGTCGCCTTCCTCCGCCTTCTTCGCCCTTTCCTTGTTCTTCCTCAGAATCTTCTCGGAAGCCGGCACGGAGCTTGAGGGGAAAGCGGAATACTGTTTGGAAACGGATTGGAAACTCTCGGCAAGCTGTTCGCCGTCGAGGCCAAGGTAATTGCCGTATTTCTTGATATAGTTCTTGGTGTAGATGGCGACCGGCATATGCTCGTAGTCGTCTCTTTCCAGAGCTTCCAGGTAAGAAACTTTGATATGGATATTGTCGGAGATCTCCAGAAGCGTCAGCTTCCTCTCCTCTCTCTTAGCCTTGAGCTGCTCCCCTATTCCGGGAGGCATCACGGTCTGCATTTCTTCATTAACGTTACGGTCACTCATCTTCTTCCACTATCTCTTCTTCATTGTTTTCATCGAACATTTCTTCCTGCACTCCCTCCTCGAGATCTATGCCGCCTTCAGGCGGCCAGCTCTCGACCAGGATGTCTCTCGGCTTGGATCCGTTCCTCGGGCCCACCACCTTCAGCTTCTCCATCGTGTCGATCATGCGGGCGGCGCGGGCGTAGCCCACCGACAGCACGCGCTGCAAGTACGAGGCGCTGGCGTTGCCGGAACTCAGGACATACTGGATGGCTTCGTCAAGCTTCGGATCGTAATCGATCTCGCCGTCCATAAGGTCGTCCTCTTTGCCTTCCATGAAGTCAACGTAAGAGGGCTCGCGCTGTTCGCGGACGAAATCAGTCACGCGCTTCACTTCATCTTCGGAAACGAAGGCGCCCTGGATGCGCAGCGTTCTGTTGTAGGTCTGGGATCTCACCAGCATGTCGCCCATGCCCAAAAGCTTCTCGCTGCCCATCTCGTCAAGGATGACGCGGGAGTCGATTCCCGAGGTGGTCTTGAAGGCGATGCGGGCGGGAATATTGGCTTTAATAGTGCCCGTGATGACGTTGGTCGAAGGACGCTGCGTAGCCAGCACCATGTGAATGCCGGCGGCTCTGGCCAGCTGCGCCAGGCGCTGGATCTTCTTTTCGATATTGTCGCCCTGCGTCAGCATAAGGTCAGCCAGTTCGTCAACCACCAGCACGATGTAAGGCAGGAAGTTCGGCACGTCATACTCCTGATTGCCGTGCTGGATCTTCAAAGGCTTGGGATCAATGGCGCGCTGCTGATTGAAAGAGCCGATCTCCCTGACGCCGGCCCGGGCGAAGAACTTGTAGCGGCGCTCCATCTCCACGATCAGCCAATCTAGGGCGTCCGGGACTTTCTCCAGATCGGTCAGAATAGGCACTAGAAGATGGGGAATGTCGTGATAAAGCGTCATCTCCACCGTCTTGGGGTCAACCAAAATGAGCTTCAGTTCATCCGGGCGGAAACGGAACAGAAGGCTCATGAGGATTGTGTTAATACAAACTGATTTGCCCGAACCGGTGGCGCCGGCCACCAGAAGGTGCGGCGTCTTGGCCAGGTCTTCCAGAAAAGTCTCGCCGTCCAGCATCTGCCCCAGAGCCATCATGAGCTTCATCTTCTTGCTCTTTTCCTTGTACTCCTGGGTGGTGCAGAGCTGCGAGAAGAAAACGTTCCTCCTCGTGCCGTTTGGTATTTCCACGCCGACCGCATCGCGTCCGGGAATAGGAGCGACGATACGGATGGAAGTCGCCTTCATAGACATGGCAATCTCGTTTTCCAAGGCCGTAATGCGGTTCACTTTAACGCCGGGGCAGGGATGCACTTCGTAGCAAGTGATCGTCGGGCCGCAGATGACTTTCCCAATGCCAGCTTCCACGCCGTACTGTCTGAAAACATCGGCCAGGACCTTCGCCTTCGCCTTGGCCTCGCCCTCAAGTTCTCGCATGTCCGTAGAGTCCGGCATGTCCAAGAGCTCGACGTCCGGCAATTCATAAGGAGGAAGGTCGCTCTCGTCAGCCGTCATGATCATAGGCACGGGCTTCTCCTCGGGTTCAGGAGTAGGCGTCGGTTTTTTCGGCGCGGGTTTCGGCGTAAATTTAGGCTGCGGAATGGAAACTTCGACTTCCTCCGGCTTTATTCTCTTGGGAGGCGCTTCCTCTTCCTCGTCGTCGAGCTCCTCCTGCAGCTTTTTAGCGGTGATCGCGCGGAAAAGCGCGACTATCCAGCCGCAGAGTTTGCAGACGCAAAGCCACAGGAATTTCAGAATGGAAGCAAGGTTCTTGTCGAAGAGCAGCGTCAGGGCGCCGATCAGGATCGCCGTGAAAATAATGGACGTCCCCGCTTCCCCGAAGAAAGTCGTGAAGAAACCGCCGATAGCTTTTCCGATAAGTCCGCCGCCCGAAGGTATGTCAAGGCGTTTCACGCTTTCCGGGCGGATCATATACAAAAGCACGCTCGCGGAGACCAGGCTCACGACGAACATCACCGCCCTTAAAACTATGATCTTTATGGGCAGCCATTCCTTGGAACGGAAGACGACGATCGCCAAAGCCACGCAGGCCAAGATCAGAAAATAGAAGCCGTAGCCGAAAGCCTGGTAAAAGAAAAACGAGACCCAGGCTCCGATGAGGCCTACGGCGTTGGATTCCGCGTTAGTCTCGAGCCCGTGGTACGTTCCCAGGGATACGGTCAGCAAGATCGCTATGACGAACAGCGAAAAAGCGCAGAATTCCCGCGTCCGGTCGGAAACGAAATTTTCCAGTTTTTCTTTTGTCTCATTACGCATATATGATATTTTAGCAAAAAAACCAATATATAAAAAAGGAGCGGCTTTTGCCGCTCCTTTTTTCACCAGTTGAAGGTGGGATTCAGATCCAGTTCTTTCTCCTCCCGCAACGGTTGATTCCAGGGAATCGCGCTGTCGTCTTCCGCATTGCGGGGATCAAGCGCTTCGCATCCTGCGATGACAAAGGCAAGAGCCGCCAGGAAGAAGACGAGGAGGAATCTTGGCATTAGTTGTTCTTGAGGCCCACTTCGTTGTTGACTTTGTCGCCTTTCTGAATGGTCTGGCCGGTAACAAGGTCCTTGGTCTCAGCGCCGCAGAGATTCTCCTGATCGTCGTAGATGCGGACGACTTTCAGGGTGCCGATGTAGGTCGTGCCGCGGGTCACTTTCAGTTCCTGACCGACAGGCAGGCCGGCGGCTTTGCCGACGGAGAGAATGTAGGAGGCGGGATAGTCGGCGCCGGCCGGATTGACTTCCAGAACTTCACCGGCGAAGACCGGTTCTTCTTCGAGGGAGAGACCGTGCTCAAGCAGGTTCATCTTGAAGCTGTTGGCCTGCTTTTCAGCGGCTTCCTGGGCTTCCTTGGCGGCAGCGACATCCTTCTTCAGACCTTCGATGGCCTGAGTCTTGGATTCGATCTCGGACTTCAGGGCTTCAGCAGCCTCGGCAGCTTCCTTCAATTCGCCATCCTTCTGCTCGATCTGGGATTTCAGATCGCTGATGGTCGTCTGCAGGGCGTTGAGGGCGTCTTCGCCGCCTTCTTCGGAACCGAGGTTGGCGGTCAGTTCTTCGTACTTGGCCTTCAAAGCGTCAAGCTGGGTTTCAACTTCTTTCTTGGCGGTCTCTAAAGCCGTCAGTTTGGCCTGAATGTCAGCGGTCTGCTGTTCGGCGGCTTCCTTGGCAGCCTTGGCTTCGGTAACTTCCTGCTGGCACTTGGTCAGCTTAGCCTGGGTGTTCTTCAGTTCGTCCTGAGTCTGGAACCACTTATAGCCGAAAAAGGCTGCGGCCAGGATCGCGATGATCGCCACTAAAGTTGCTACTACTTTCATTTCTTGCTCCGATGGTTATGGATATTTATTATTTTTGATTTCAGTTTTGGATTATCGTATAGATTATACTAGACGCCCCTTTTCAAGTCAAGAAGCCTGTTTTCACTCGGAAAGGCCCGTGGCGTTCTTGTAAGCGTCGCGCCAGGCTTTCTTGAGGTCTTTGACTTTGGCTTTGATAAGGGTGCCCTGGTTCATGGTTATCTTGAGTTCGTCGCCAGTGACCGTGCCGAGAAGGTCGCATTTCACGCCGAACTCCTTGGCGATCTCCTCCAGGGCCGTGACGTTTTCCGGGGCCAGGGAGACGATGACTCTCGACTGCTGTTCGCCGAAGAGCAGCGCATCCGGACGCGGAGTGCGGCTGGCGACAGGCGTAAAGTCGAGTTTCGCGCCCAGCATGACCGCTTCGCTCTCCACTTCCATGGGAGCGGTGAAGCAGCATTCCGCGGCGCAGACGGCCAGGCCGCCTTCCGAGACGTCGTGGGCGGACCTTATGAGGCCGCTTGTTATGGCTTTCAGGAGCGCGTCCTGCAGGGCTTTTTCTTTTTTGAGATCCATCTGCGGCGGGTTGCCCGTCTTCAGATCATGGATCCTCCTAAGATATTCGCTGCCGCCGACGCCCGCGAGAGCGTCGTCCTGCAGACCGTCCAGAAGGCAGACTGCGTCGCCTTCTTTCTTGAACCACTGGGTCGTGATGTGTTCCTTCTTGTCGATCTGTCCGACCATGACGACCAGAGGCGTCGGGTCGATGGCGCCTTCCGGATTCTCGTTGTAGAAACTGACGTTGCCGCCTGTCACGGGAGTATTGAAGGCCACGCAGCCTTCCTTCAGTCCCTGCACGCAGGCCTTGAACTGCCAGAAGATCTCAGGTTTTGTGGGATTGCCGAAATTCAGGCAGTCCGTCAAAGCCAGCGGGCGTCCGCCGGAACAGACAATGTTCCTGGCGCTTTCCGCGACCGCGATCCTTGAACCCATGACGGGGTCGAGGTAGCAGTAGCGGCCGTTGCAGTCCGCGGCCAGGGAAAGATATTTGTCCGCTTCCCGCATCCAGAAGACGGCGGCGTCGGAGCCGGGAAGGACGACCGTGCCGGTACGGACCATGTGGTCGTAGCGGCGGTAGATGTCTTTCTTGCTGCCGATGGTCGGTTCGGAAAGAAGCTTCGTTAAGATGCCCGTCATGTCACTGCCGGGCTGCGGAAGTTCAGAGAGCTGCCAGCTGGAGACAGCCTTCAGATATTTCGGTTTGGTCGCGGGAGGATCGTAGAGAGGAGCGTCGTCCGCGATCTCCCTCGCCGGGATCTCGGCCACCACTTTGCCGTTGTATTTGACTCGCATCAGACCGTCGTCGGTAACGTGTCCGATCTCGACGGCGTGCAGGTCCCATTTCTCGAAGATCTTGTGCACGGCCTCTTCCCTGCCCTTCTTCACGATGACCAGCATGCGCTCCTGGCTTTCGGAAAGCAGGATCTCATACGGCGTCATGTTCGCTTCGCGCTGCGGAACAAGCGCAACGTCTATTTCGACGCCGCTGCCGCCGCGGCTGGCGGTCTCGCAGGTGGAGCAGGTCAAACCGGCGGCGCCCATGTCCTGGATGCCGACGATGTGGTCGGTCTGGAAGAGCTCAAGGCAAGCTTCCAAAAGCAGTTTTTCCATGAACGGGTCGCCGACCTGGACGGAGGAGCGCTTCGCTTCGGATTCTTCCGTCAGTTCGGTAGAGGCGAAAGTCGCGCCGTGGATGCCGTCTTTGCCGGTCGCAGCGCCGACGTAGAAGACCGGGTTGCCGACGCCCGTGGCCTCGCCGCGCTGGATCTCATTGATCTTCATGATGCCCAGGCTGAAGGCGTTCACAAGGCAGTTGGTCTCGTAGGTCTCGTCGTAATAGACGTCGCCGCCGATCGTCGGGATGCCCATGCAGTTGCCGTAATGGGCAATGCCGCCGACCACGCCGTCAACGAGCTGCTGGACCTGCCCGGAATTCGGGCGTCCGAAGCGCAAAGAGTTCATGTTGATGACAGGGCGGGCGCCCATCGTGAAGATGTCTCTTAGGATGCCGCCGACGCCCGTCGCGGCGCCCTGAAAAGGCTCCACCGCGGAGGGGTGGTTGTGCGATTCGACTTTGAAGGCCACGGCCCAGCCGTCGCCCACGTCGATGACGCCGGCGTTCTCTTCGCCGGCTTTGATAAGGACTTGCGGCCCTTCGGTCGGGAAATTCTTAAGCTGTTTTCGGCTGTTCTTGTAGGAGCAGTGCTCGGACCACATCACGGAGAAGATGCCGAGCTCGGTATAGGTAGGCTCCCTTTTCAAGATGCCTTTCAAGCGTTCGTATTCGTCCGGAGTCAGACCGTGGTCGGCGATGAGTTCCGGAGTGATCAGAGGATCTTTGGGCAGACGTTCCACCATATATTTTTCCTTAACTTACTTCGCGATTGATTTTAAAAGCGAGACGATGATCTTTTGTCCGTCGGAGCTTCCGAGGCCCGGTTCCGCGGCGCGCTCAGGGTGCGGCATCATGCCGAGGATCGTGCGCTCTTTGTTGAAAATTCCGGCGATGTTGTTGCGGGAGCCGTTGGGGTTCACTTCCGGCGTCACAAGCCCGTCGCCTGTGCAGTAGCGGAAAGCCACCAGCTCTTCGTCCTCGAGCTTTTTCAGCGTCTCGTCGTCGGCGTAGTAGTTGCCTTCGCCGTGGGCGATCGGTATATTCAAAACTTCCTTGCTCTTGCAAAGGGAGGTGAAGATCGTGTCGTTGCGTTCGGTCCTTAAGAAGACGTGCTCGCAGATGAAGTTCAGGTCGCGCTTCATGTAAAGGGCGCCCGGCAGAAGCCCGGCTTCGCAAAGGATCTGGAAGCCGTTGCAGATGCCGATGACGGGACGGCCTTTCGCGGCATGCGCCTTCACTTCCTCCATGATGGGAGAGAAACGGGCGATGGCGCCGCAGCGCAGATAGTCGCCGTAAGAGAAACCGCCCGGAAGAACGTAGGCGTCGAACGTTCCGGGATTGCTCTCCTTGTGCCAGACATAGCTGACTTCGGCGGAAAGTCCGTTCTCTTTGGCCAGACGGCCGAAGGATGTCAGGCAGTCATAGTCGCAGTTGGAGCCCGGGAAAACTACAATTCC
>JAFSWV010000055.1 GCA_017444325.1 bacterium
ACGCTGGACGAATACACCATCAGCGCTCCGAAACTGCAGAGCGCAAGGATGAGGCAGAAAAACACCCAGGGCAGTATTTTGTCGATGGCTTTCAAGGCTTTTTATCAACGGTTGGGAACAATGATGGTCTGGCCGATCCTGAGTTTGTCGCTGCTGGCGCCGTTCATGCTCATCAGTTCCTCAACGGAGGAGTTGAAGCGCCTGGCGAGTTTCCAGTAGCTGTCGCCGGCCTGAACGGTGTAATTCTGCGTTCCTGCGGCGGCGGGAGCGGCGGCTTGCTGCGTTTGCGCAGGCTGGACGACCGAGGAGATGGAGGCGCCAACTTCTTTCGTCTGAGCAGGCTCATTAGAGACGGCGGCTTTTTCGCCGGGGATCTGGAGCACTTGGCCGACTTTCAGGATCTGGGAACGGGAAATTCCGTTGACCGCGCATAGGTCGCTGACTTTGACGCCGAACTTGCGCGCGATCTTGATGAGGCTGTCGCCGGCCTGGACGGTGTAAGTGTTGCCGGATGTAACAGCAGAAGTTCCGACGTATCCGCCTGAAGTTCCCTGGCTGCTTTGATTGCCCTGGTAGGCGTAGCCGACGTTCGGAGCAGTCACGGCGGAGGTTTCCGTAGCGGGCTTTGGCTGCAGCATGGAGGAGGACGCGGTCGTGGTCGTGACGGAGGTGCCAACCGGCGGAGTTACGGTGGAGGAATTCAATTCGCCGACGGGCGTCACGTTTCCGCTGGGAGGAGGTATCACGGGAACAGTCTCGCGAGGATTAAGGGGTTCCAGCGCTTTGTCGCCGTCAGGGCCCCAGAGCGAGACGTTGCTGGTCGTGAGCGCGTAGTCGTCTATGCTCTCTTCGCCTTTATAAAGCGAATCGTCGTTCTGGACTCTCAGGGGCTTTTGCATTTCCACAGAATCGACGTACGTGACCTGGGCGGGCGTCGATTCGGGGAAGTTGTCGATGTCCTGGTAGGAAGTGCCGATGGTGTTGAGGTCTTTTTCGACCAGCGCTTCGATGGTGTCCGGTGAAGTCAGTTCAAGGGTGACGTCAGTGCGGGGGGTCTCCTTGGCGCAGCCGAAGAAGAAGATGCCCACAAGGCTTACCGTGAACAGGAAGATTAAGAATGATTTGTTCATATGGTTCCTCTCTTTCAAGGTTGGTTAATTTTCAGTTGAAGAGAACTTTTTGGCGCAGTCGGCGAAGTCGTCGCCCCTGGCCTCGAAACTTTTGTACATGTCAAAGGACGCGCAGGCGGGTGAGAGAAGCACCACGCCTTTGCCTTCCAGAAGTTCATATCCTTTCGCGACGGCGTCTTTCATGTCGCGGACTTCCACGCAATGGAAATCGCCGCCGAAGATCACTTTGAATTTTTCCGTGGTGGCTCCGATCAGAAGGACGTGGGCCACTCTTCCTTTCATATAGGGTATGAGCATGGCGTAATCGCTGCCTTTGTCGTAGCCGCCCAGTATGAGGGCTTGCGGATACGGGAAAGCCATGACTGCTTCCACGGTGGCTTCGGGATTCGTGCCTTTTGAGTCGTCAACGAAGACGACGCCGTCCTTTTTCGCCACAGTCTCGATGCGGTGGCTCAGCCCGGTGAAGCTGTCGCAGGCTTTTTTAATCGTTTCCTCGTCAACGCCCAGCGTCTTGCAGGCGGCCATGGCGCAGAGCAGGTTGATGTGGTTGTGGCGGCCTTTCAGCTTCATTGCCTCTGGTTCTCCGCAGAAGGTCGTCTTCCCGTCCATGTGAAGCGTGAAACGGCCGTCTTCAAGGGAAGCCCTGTTGAGCCCTTCAAGAGACGCGTCGCTGCCGGTCTCGTCCACAAAAACAGGGTTCAGTTTGAAAGCGGAGACAAGCTTCTCTTCGTTCTCCTTTTCGTTGTGCCAGATGATGGCGGTGGTTCCTGGCTTCTGGCGGCGGAAGATGTTCTCCTTGGCGGAGCGGTAGGCTTCTATGTTTTCGTAACGGTCGAGATGATCAGGGGTGAGGTTCAGCCAAACTGAAACGTAAGGGGAGAAATCCCTGATAGTCTCCAGCTGGAAGGAGCTCATCTCGATGACCAGTATATGTTCGTCGGTAGTCTGCAGCGCGTATTCGCTCAAAGGAATGCCGATGTTGCCGGCGGTGAAATGCGGAACATTGGCAACGTCGAGAATATGGGAAATGAGGGAAGTGGTCGTGGTCTTGCCGTTCGTGCCGGTGACGGCCGCAACTTTGCCTTTGCAGTGGCGGATGGCGAACTCCACTTCGCCGACCGCTTCCACGCCCATTTCCTCAGCCCAGAGGACCGCTTCGTTGTCCTTTTTCACTCCGGGGGAGAGGACGAGAAGATCGGCGCCTTCTATGAAAGCCCTGGAGTGGCGGCCTATCTCAACGTAGGCGCCCCTGGCTCTCAGTTTCGCTGCCCTTTCCAGCATTTCCTTGGTAGGAGTCGTGGCGTGGCCGTGGTTGAAGCAGGCGTCGCTGACGCTCACTTCGTAGCCGAGGTCGAGGGCCAATTTGGCAGCGGACATTCCGCTTTTTGC
>JAFSWV010000056.1 GCA_017444325.1 bacterium
ACGGGATGGCCCTGCCGTTCGAGGCGGTGAACGAACTGAGTCCGGAAGCCAGGGAGCTCCTTGAAAAACGCACGGAACAGTTTGAGACCTTGCGCCGCCAGTTGATCGACCGCTATGAAAGCGAGATCGCCAAACTGAGGGAAGGCGCCTCCACTGTGATCGTGACGGTCGCGGAAGCAAAGGAAACGCCCGTTGCTCCTCCTGAAACTAAGCCGGAAACAAAAACGGAAAGCGAACCGGAAAAGAAACCGGAAGTCGCAGTGATTGATAAAAAGGTCGAAGAACCCAAGCCCACCAAGGCTGAATTGAAGAAGCAGGAAGAAGAGAGGAAGAAAGAAGCCGAGCGCCTGGCCAGGGAAAAGAAGGAAAGGGAAGAGAAGATCGACGCTTTCGTAAAGAACATCGTCAAAGCCGGCTCGGACGCGGCTGGCTCGACCGTCATATCCGCCTCCGAACTTCCCAAGGTTCCGGAAAAGCAGGCTAAGATCGATCTTGAGCTGACGGAAGAAGAAAATACGGAAGAGACATCCACCAACCTGGTCGCGCAAACCGAAGCGATTCCTGAAAAGAAGGAAGAAGCCGAGCCTCCCAAGGAGAAGGAGCCCAGGATCCACGTGGTCGGCCAGGGCGACAACCTCGGCAACATCTCGAGAAAGTATTACGGCGAATTTCGCCGCTGGAAAGACATAGCCGAAGCCAACAAAGAGATTCTGCCGGATCCCAACAAACTTAAGATCGGCATGAAACTGGTGATCCCCGAATAATGTCGATCTTCTGGCACAGCGTTGAAACCGTCCTGGTCCTGTTCCTCATGGGAGCGGCCGGTTTTTGGCTTGCCAAAAGAGACATCCTTGATTCCGGAACGCGCTACAAACTGAGCAGGGTATTGGTTGAGATCTTCCTGCCGTCTCTGATCGTGGCGCAGCTTCTTCCCGCGGCCTCTCAGTCGGATTGGAAGAGCTTGTGGATCGTCCCGGTCATGGCTTTTTTCAATCTCGCTTTGGGAATGTTATTGGGCGCTGTCATAGCCCGCACAGCCAAGAGAAAAGATCTGGTCAGGCCCAGCATGGCCGCCATGGCTTTCACCAACACCGGATATGTGCCCATCGGGTTAATCGTGGCGCTCTCCTTTTCCCGCGTCTTTTCAAACCTGGGATATGATGACGTCAGGTCCGGTACAGGGATCGTCGCGCTTTACTTAGTGGTCTTTTCTCCTTTGCTTTGGCTGATTGGCTACAATCTCATCGCCTTCTCTTCGCTCAAAGAGCTCCAGCTGAAGAAGTGCCTGACGCCGCCTCTCATCACGGCCTTTGTTACGCTTATTTTAGCTTTCACGCCCCTGCACAAGCTTTTCATCAGTCCGGAGGCGCCTTTGCAGTTTGTATTCGCCGCGGCCAGCATGTTCGGCGACGCCACCGCGCCCTGCGCGCTTCTGCTTTTGGGCGCCAACCTTGCCAGCGCCTCTGACCGCGAGAAGATCTCGCCGGTCTTCCTTATGCATTTTTCTTTCGCCAAGTATATCGTCGCTCCTTTGATTTCGGTGCTCTTTTTTGTGTTTATCGTAAGGGTAGGCTTTCTGCATGTGACGCCTCTTTTGGCTTTGATAATAATTTTGGAAGGCGCCATGCCTCCCGGTCTGAACCTCATCATAATCTGCCAGAACACCAAAAAGCACCTGCCTTTCATGACGTCGCTTCTGTTCTGGAACTATCTCATCGCCCTCCCGTTCTTGATAATCTGGCTCTACGCAGCCTACTATTTTTTAAACAACTCCACATTCTTAAATCAATGAAAAAGCTCCTTTTGCTCACGCTTGTTTTCGCTGGCTTTGTCAGCGCCGACCCCGGTCCCATTCATCTTCTCAAGGCGACCATTGACCCATCTAAGCCTACGGTTTCCGCTGCTTGCGAAAACGTTCCCGCGACCATAGACGGCACGGCGCTCTACCTTGCCGCGCCCATGACTAACTTCACGCCGGAAGAGCTCGCCGAACTGCCCAGTCTCGGCGTGCGCGTGGACGGCTTCGTTTTCCCCAACGCCTACATCATTGAAGTCGAGAAGGCGAAATTAAGCGACCTCAAAGCGCGCTTTGAGTTCTCTTACCTCGGACCGTACCTGCCGGAATACAAAATGACTTTCCCCGACAGCGTGGCCAGTGAGGGGTTAGAGAAGCCTTTCCAGGTCCTGATCGGCGCCGTTAAAGCTGATTACAGGAAAGTGATCACCGAGAAACTGGAAGCGATGGGAATAAATGAATACGAACTGACGCCCGGCAATTTCGAACCGAGCGTCATAGCTTCCGTAACGACGGGCCAGGCAACGGAGCTGGCCGATCTTCCGGAAGTCCGCTTCATCGAGGAATACGAGATCCCCATGCCGGAGTGCAACGACGTCAGGTCCGAACCGATGGCGAACGTCGATTATCTGCACATGGAAGGCTTCCGCGGCGAAGGGCAGATGATCTGCATCCAGGACACCGGCCTTGACAACGGCAGGATCGCGGACATGAACCCGGACTATACCAGCCATGACAGGCAGATCATTGGCCGCTGCACGACCTGGGTGGCCAACCAGAGGGGTACTTACGACGACTGGAGTGACGCTGGCAGCCACGGCAGCCATGTGACCGGCTGCGCCCTTGGCAACGGCGAAATGTCTGACGGCCTTTACCGCGGCATGGCGCCCGACGCCTCCCTTTACGTGCTCTGCGCTGGATCCTCGGGCGGCGGCATTTTGTCCGGCTCGGACGAAGACTACGAGATCATGTACCAGGCCGGCGCCCGCATCATGAACTGCAGCTTTGGTTCTGGCCGCGGCGGACGTTACTATTCCAGCGCCCGCACCGACGACAGGTTGATGTGGGATCACAGCGACTTTTTGATCTGCCATTCCGCCGGCAACTACAACGACTGCCCGGAGGAACCGACCTCCCAGCTCAACGACCAGGCGGCTGCCAAGAGCACCATCGTGGTCGGCGCTTCTGAAAAGAGCGGCTATTACGACGGCGTCCATCAGGGCCTGGCCGGCTACTCCAGCCGCGGCCCCTGCCAGGACGGCCGCATGAAACCCGACGTGGTCATCCCCGGTTCCGGCATTATGGCCGCCGGCTACGGCGGACAGCAGACGCGTGACAGGGACAAATATTATTACAGTGCCGGCGGCACCTCCATGAGTTCGCCCTTGGCGGCCGGCTGCTGCGCCGTCATCAGGGAATACTTGGAAAAAGTGAGGGGCGTGGAGAATCCCCGCGGCTCGCTTACCAAAGCGATCATGATCGCCGGCTGCCGCACGCTCTATCCCGGCCAGTATCCCGATTTCGACGAAGTGGCGAACTTCAGGCCCAACTACATGGAAGGCCACGGCCACGTCAATCTGAGGGAAAGCTTAACGCCGGCTAACGGAAAGATGGATTTCTTCGAATGCTCTCTGAGAAGGACAGGAGACGCGGCCACCAACACCTTTGAGAAGCCCGCCGACTGCGACCTGACGGTCTCCCTGGCTTGGTCGGACTATCCCGGCACTTCCGGCGCCGAGAAGGCCATCGTCAACGACCTCGACCTTTACGTCGTCTCTCCCAGCGGCACCGTTTACAACCGCGGCAATCACCTTGACACTACCGAAATTCTGCACCTCGGCAACAGTGAAGCCGGCACCTACAAAGTGATCGTCAAAGCCGCCACCATCATGAACGGCCCCCAGGTCGGCAGCGTCGCCTTCACCTACGGAACGAGTCAGCGCAACCCCGAGCTCGCGCTTGCCAACGAGCCGCAGTTCGAAATGGGCAAGACCAGCTGCAAAATAGTCCTGACCAACC
>JAFSWV010000057.1 GCA_017444325.1 bacterium
GCATGACGTTCGCTATATCGGAGCCGCAAAAAGGACTCCCGGCGAAGATAGCTCCTCCGGCCGCTTCGCGAAACGCAGTTTTTTTCATTTGCTCTGCGAGCAGAAGACCTCCCATGGAATGCGTGAAGAAAACGGGTTTCAGCTTCCAGTCGCCGCAGCGTTTGTGTGTGAAGCCATAGAGGTTGAACTCGCTGCCTTTGTCGCCGCAATAATCTTCTATAGAGCCGTTGCTGGAATCCCAAGGAAAATCAAATACTATGCAGGGCGGGAAAGCGCCGTATCTGCAGGCTTTCGCTTTGAGGTCGCCGAATGACGTGCCATGATCGTTGTGCCAGGTTGGGTTTGAACGGATGCCGTGGACCAGGACAAGAGGCCTCACCGGTTTTAAGGAAAAAGAGTATTTAATATCCGCCGCTTCGGAGTTTTCTGGTCGCGAGATCGTAAAGTCGATCTGCTGGTTCATGAGGGCGTTGGTAATGTAGAGCCTTTTGGAAAACGCTTCGCCAATAATTTCCACCGGGTCGCCGAATGTCTCCAATCCCTGCCGGGCTTGAAGAACAAAGTCGTTGGTGGCTGCGACCTCCAGGCAATAGCCCTGGTTTTTCGGCTTAAAGGACCACTTGTCCATGTCAGGCCCAAGGCTTATGAAGCCCTCTTCGTCGAAAAGCAGACTGGCGGAGTAATCCTTGTCTTCGCTTATCGCGCCTTCGTCATCCCATTGGCAGAGGAAACGGTAGGTCCTCGGCTCCGAGATCACCTGTTCGAATGAATTGCTGCCGTCGTAGTGAACGGTAAAGGTGACGCTTTTGCGATCTTCAAAGCTCGGAGCTTTCTTTGCTTCAAAATAAATGTTCAGGTGGTTTTCGCTGAAACGTATGGAGACCCAATCGGATAATCCGTCGCAGCTATGGTAGCGCAGAAGGTTGCTGCTTACTGTGAAATGATCGGTCCTCTTCGTTGAACTGAAGCGGAGGATGTGATCGCAATCTTCGCCGAACGCGAAGATTGAGAAAATGATGAGCAGAAAAATAACGCGCATTAGTTTATAAGGGCGGGAGGAGGGATGAAGCTCCTCCCTGACGATCAGCGCATGGACAGGCCGCGAAATGTTGCGAGGGGACGTCTTTCGCAAGGCGGATGCGCTGACCGCTTATTTTCGGATTAAAACGTAAGTGAAGCTGAGAGTTTCATTCTGAGCTTCGGAAATACAGATGCTGGCGGAGCCCTCCGGATCGATCCTCACCCAGTAGGAGACGTTTGTTTCCTGCAGGGGCGTCAACAGGATCACCGATTGCCCGGAAAGACCGGAATAATAGATCATGACTTCCGTCTCGCCGGAGGTTATGTCCGCCCTGCCGCCCTGCGAGGCGGAGAAGTCAACGAAGCTGACGGGCTTGATGTCTTGGGTGGATGCCAGCACAAGGTCTCCCGCGTTGGATCTCAGGCAGGCCGAGCTGTTGGCGATGACAAGGTCGCAGCGCTCTTCTGCGCTGCCGACATACCAGTTGCCGCCGGTTGGGAGCCTCAGGTCCGTAACGAAAAGCGTTCCGGTCACACTGCCGCCGGAAGAAGTTATCAGTTCGCCAAGGAAGGCGGGGTCGAGATCGTCTTTGCCGATAAGCACGCTGTTTCCCAAAAAGTCGTTCATTTTCCCGGCCAGAGAATTTTCGGTCACAGCGTTGGAGCCGTTGATGGAAAGCGTTCCTTCTTTGGAAAAACTTATCCCTTTATCCGTGGTGAAATCTAATTCCGACCAGAGCTCCCTGTCGATGATGGATTCTTTCCAATATGTGTTGACGCTAGGGGGAGGATTGGCAAAGATAATGGGCTCAAGTTCGGGTTCTTCGTAGTAAAAATAGCTCATGTTTCCCCTGTAGGAGGAGCAGACGTAGGGATGGATGGTCTGGTAACCGGAAGTCGCGCGCAGCCCAACAAGGTATTCTCCGGGGATAAGCAGGGAATTGTTGGAGGAGAATGTGTAAACGCAGCGGGGAAAAGCGGTGGTTACAACGCTCGCGGCGCTGAAAAGAACGTTTATTTCGGGAGTTTTACGGAATATGCAGACGGCGCCCGGCGGCGCTATCTCGGAAACTTTGGAAAAATGGAGCGTGACGCTCTTAATGTGAGTCTCAGCTTTGACTTTGAAGCGGCTGGCGAAATGAGTGGCGTAAGTAATGTCGAAATGCTCGGGAAGCGTAGGCGGGGACAAAGAGCCAACCAACGGGGAGGAGGTCTTGTAAACATAGTCTCCTCCGCTTCCGGTCACTATGCTCTGTGCTATTTTTGAAGAAGGAGATTCTATGAGGAGGGTGCCGTTAGTCAGCCCTTTGCAAACAGTCTGCAACCCGGCTATCTTAGCGTTGGAATTTCTCAGCGAACTTTTTAGTTCGGCTATGCCCGAGGTGTGCTCCGCGAAGGTCTCCGTGTCGAAACCTTGGCTTTCCTCCGCGTGGAGCGCGTAAGGGGCGGGGACCAGGTCCAAGTCCGGCGTCAGAAGCCTGTAGTTGGCGTATTCGCTTCTAGAGATCCAGATCCTAAGTTTTCGCAGCGCGCCATTCGCAAAAAGATCTTTGGGCAGAGCTTCCATATTGCCAAGCGATGTATTTCCGAGGAGGACGTAGAGGGTATGTTCGGAGAGCGTCACCGGAATGCCGTACAAGGGATCTTGATCCGGAGTCAGGGTGCTGTTGGTCCAGAGAACATGGCTGTCGTCGCCGTCTTGGATCAGGAACTTCACATAGACGACAGAATTCGCGGAAGCAAAGGAATCCTCAAGCTCCAATCGCAGGGGAAGGAGAGGGTCCTGGGCGCGGGAAAAGAAGGCCGCGAAAAACAATAAAAACAAA
>JAFSWV010000058.1 GCA_017444325.1 bacterium
CCATTATTTTGTGGTGTAGAAATTAGAATGCCAGGCGCGTACGTATTTTTCCTGCTTGGCAAACATAGATCGGCGTTTTCTGCTGTCCAGGTCGTCATAACCGAGGCAGTGCAAAGTGCCGTGAATAGCGTAGCGGACGATCTCCTCGGGGAAGAGAACGTCGTTCTGGAGAGCGTAAGCGAGCGCGTGATCGACGGAGAGCACAACGTCGCCGCAAGCGGGCTCGAGGACGTTGGCATCTTCCAGATCTTCCGGCGGAAAGCTGATGCAGTCGGTGGGAGTGTCGATGCCCATGAAGTCTTTATGGTAGCGCCTGATCACAGGGTCCCTGACCAGCATGATGTTCATGCCCATCGTCCGGGGCGCGTTCTCAGATTCCAGAACGTAGGATATGATCTCCTTTATCTTGAGATCGGCGATCTTAACGAGACGCTGTTTGTTGTAAACGTTGACGAGATATTTCATGAGCGTTCCAGGAAAAAGCGCGTGTGGGTGAAGGCGATGAGCGCGGCGGCCAGGATGGCCGTCCCGAGGTAGATCCGATCAAGCGGGTACTGCCAATAGACGAAAAAGGGGAGCGACAAGGCGCCCGCAATGGAAGCGTATTTCATCCTGCGAACGATGAGTAGGGTTAGCGCGATGACCGCAAAGGAAAGCAAGGCAGCGTTCGGCGTGAGGATAAGGAAGCCTCCCATGATGAGCGCCAAACCTAAGCCTCCCCAGCCGCAGACGTAAACGGAAAAGTAATGGCCGAGGACCGCGAAGATAAGGGCGCAGGCGCCCATTTGCGCTTCGTTGCCCAGAGGATAGACGAGGCTCGGAAGGCCGAAGCGCGACATGAGTTGCGGGAATTTCGGCAGAAGCGCCGTGACCAGTATGCCAAGGGAAAAGTCCGCGGCAATGGAGACGAACTTTCCGTTGAGGCGGAGGACATTGAAGCGGCGAAGGAAAAAGCCCAGCGGCAAAGACCCCGCGAGATAAGCTAAAACGGCGATGAGCATATCAGTCGTGGTACTGGGATTCGCGGGCTTTCCATTCCAGCTTGATGAGAGCGCCTTCCATTCCTAAGGAAGCGCGCAGCGCCTTCACCAGGTAAGTCTCGTAGGAGCCCATGACCAGGCTTGGGTCGTTTACGAAAAGCAAGAAAGTGGGCGGTTCCTTGGCGGTCTGGGTCGCGTAGAAGAACTTCAGGCGTTTGCCCTTTAAGGCGGCCGGGCTCTGCTTTTCCATCGCTTCCCTGATGGCGCGGTTTAGAAGTCCGGTGCTGATCTTCTTGGAGACGGAAGCGTAAAGTTTCAGAACTTCTCCCATCAGCATCGGGATGTTCTTGTTCTCCTTGGCGGAGATGAGAATGACGGGAGCGTGGGCTAAGAAGGGGAGTTCCTGCCTGATCCAGCCGATGTAGGCCGCGCGGTCAGCTTTGCCGCGCATGAGGTCCCATTTGTTCACGCAGATGACGCAGGGGCGCCCGGCCTCCGCGACGATGGCCGCGATCTTTTTATCGGTGACGGAAATTCCGGCGGTCGCGTCTATCAAAAGCACGCAGACGTTGGATCTTTTGATGGCCGCTTCGCTGCGCGAGACCGAGAAGACTTCCAGCTTCGTGTCGATGGATCTTTTGCGCCTGATGCCGGCGGTGTCAACAAGCCTTATCGCTTTGCCTTCCCAATCTATGAGCGTATCGACGTTGTCCCTGGTCGTGCCGGGGATGTCGCTGACAATAGAGCGCTCGAAACCGGCGAGCGCGTTCGTCAGCGAGGATTTGCCGGCGTTCGGTTTGCCGACGAAAGCGACAGCGCAGTAAGCTTCCGCTTCTTTTTCTTCGCTTTCCTCTTTCTCCTCGAAGAGGGACGCCTCGTTAAGCAGACGGTCTAAGAGTTCGTCGGTGCCGATGGCGTGCATGGCGGAAACAGTCACGGTGGGGGAGAATTCGTAGGCGCAGAAGTCGGCCCAGGAATCCTTGAACTTTTCGTTGTCAGCCTTGTTGACTACGAG
>JAFSWV010000059.1 GCA_017444325.1 bacterium
AATCGTATTCCTTGGCGAAATGCACAGCCCACAGCGTTGAGAAAGGACTGTCAACACCCTGTTCAGTCCTAGGGCCAACCATATACATCGCATCCTCTTCTCTGCTTTCGTCCAAATACTTGTGGGGATAATAAGTGGGGTGATTGATATGCAAAGAACCGCTCTCAACTGGGTATGTTTCCAGGGAAGGAAGACCTCTCTGCAAAATGTAGATCTTCTCCCGATCGAGGTCTTCCGGCTTGTCGCCGTACATGTATGTCCCGCCTCCAAGCGAAACGGTCGAGACTTTCGCTTTTCCCCAGTCCGGACATACCCTCATAAGCATATTGTCAGGGTCGTTTACGCAAGGCACTCGGTTTACCGGGAACATTTCGGCGAAATAATACAGCTGCCTGTGATGGCTTACGAAATCATCCAAACAGTCGCCGGCGATCCTGCTGCCGTCGATGGAGTCCGCAAGTTCCGGCATAATGCCCCAGCAGGCCGCCAAATAAAAATCATCCCCCAATGTCAGGCGCGCCGCCAAGCCGAAATTCCTTATCCTTCTGGTCGCTTCTTCAGCATCGACCGCGTGGACCAATCCTTCGTACAATACATGCCTCAGCCCGTCCACTTTGAGATATTTGAATCCCGCGTCTTTAAAAGCCTGAAAGACCGGAATGAAAGTGTTGGTGATCGTATAATTTGACATATCCAGGATGCCGGGCGCGTACATATAGCCGGATATCGCCATCCTGCCGTTCGCCAGTCTAAGCCTCTGTTTGTCCTGATAATGCTGCGTGATTCCCGGCGATATCCAGATCCCGGGGATCAATCCGTATGAGTCTATAGTTTTGGCAATGGACGCAGGCCCTTCGGGAAAGTTTTTGCTGGGTTTCATCCAGCTTTCCGCCAAAGTGAATCTTTCATTCATGTAGGGCTCGCCCGCCTGATAGCCGTTGTCTATCTCTACGGTGTCCATACCGTAAGGATTGAAGTTTTCCTTGATAAAAGCGCAGGTCTCCTTGATGTTGTCCATATTGACCTTTCCATACGCTCTCCAGGACCGCCACCCGTTGACGCTTTTCAAATTCGGTCTTCTGATCCAAGGCTGGAAGTTCTTATAACCGAGGTTGACCCTGTAATAGTTGGGGCGGAAGACCAAATTGAAAGTTCCGTTCGTCACTGTCGCTGTAAAACTGGCCTTAAGATTGCCGCTTTCATCCCGCGTCATCTTTTTTCCGCACCACTCCCAATCAGCTCCGAACCACTCCAGCAAAAAGTCTCTCCTGATATCGTAAACGCCGGCGATCCCTTTGACAAGCGGTTCCCCTACTCTGCCAAGAATAGCCTCTCCCCCGCTCGCCCGCCTTGATCTCATCACGCCGGCTTCGCTGCTAAAATACAGATCCACTTTTATTTCATGCGGCTTCCTGTCGTCAAAAACTATCGTCCTTACCTGCGTCATAGGATAGGACTGCAGGATATCGCCCGTATTGGAAAAAGCGTAAACGGACTTGTTGGTGTCGCAGCTGATCTCAAAAAGCACCTTCTCATCGTATTTGCCTACGATCTTCCCGTCGTTGAATCCCGCTTTAAAAGGCGCGTAGGGTGCTTTCGGCTCGTTTATAAACCCGGCGAAAAGGCAGGAAGAAAAGGCAAAAAGGATAGATCCTAAAAATAGTCCTCTCATTTTGACAACTCCGCTAGTTTTTCTTCAAATTCTTTCATTTGATCCATTAACTTCCGATACTTCTCCTTCCCGTATTTGGCCTTCAGACGGATATTCCGCATGGTGTCCGGCTTAAACACGAAACTGCAATCCTCAGTAAGTCTTTTTGTCCTGAACATGGGAACGTATTCGCCTATCATGGTAACTCCGGCAGCGTTCAGGCCAGGCCCGACCGCATAAGTTTCAAATTCAAATTGCTTGTTAAAGTAGACGCCGCCATGGCTAAAGCCATAGCAGGAGGAGCCTCCGTAGCCAAAATCGAATTTAGTATCCGAAAAATAACGGTCGGCGAAAACGCCAAACTGTCCGATCGTTTTATTGTGGGCAGATCCCTTCCAGGGAAACTTCACGTCCGAAGTGTCGGACCACTTCAGCAAGTCATTCTTCTTTTCGAAAAGTATGTAATCCGCAGCCGGGCTTAGAAGTTTCGGGATCCTGGGACAATTGTCCAGCAAAAAGCGATCATAACGCAGCTGGAAGTCGACGTGTTTAGTTCCAAGATCCATATAATCAGAAAAATCTTTTTTATGAGGATATTTGCGGCAATTGACAGTAAAATCGATATCGTGCAAGAAGCCTTTTCCCTTGTGCGTGATCTTAAACTTATGCACCGTCATAGGCTGGACGACAGCAAAAAGATTGTGCGTTTTGCTGTCCCCAATGTTCATTTCGAAATATTCTTCCCGTTTAAAAACTTTTTCGCGCAAGGGCACGCTGTCCAAATATTTGATCGTCGGGGAATATCTCATGAGATCTGACCAAGGAGCTGTCCAGACCTGAACTTTCGTCAAAACGTTCGTGTTTATGAGGAAGTTCACATAACCTTCATATTTGTCGCCCTTAACATGTCTGAATTTCGGATTCCTGGGAAAAATGATGACCCGGTCTCTGTCAGGCCAGATCGGATTCAGATCCATCATTTTCTCTTCTTTGTTTGTAAATCCGTCACCGTCAGGATCAGCGTCGGCAAGCAGCAATTTGTCATAGAAAGACTTGTTGTCCCTGCTCCAATACTCAGCCCACTCCTTCGGCATGTACTTGGGATCGTCGGATTCGCAGGAATAAGCCGGATACTTGTCTGATCCGTCTGGAATGCCGTCGCCGTCGCTGTCGGGATCCATCGGGTCCGTCACGAAACCGTTTGTTCCCCTGATCTCGTCAATGTCCTTAATGCCGTCGTGATCCGTGTCAGAGCTCCATATGCTGGTGAAAACATACAAGTTGGAAGAACAGGTTTTATATTTGACAACGATATTGGTGCCTCTTACTTCGTTCCAGCTTGGGATGCCGTCCTTGTCCCAGTCCTCGTCCATAACTTTCAAACCGTAATAATTCCTGGCATTCCTGCAGTACTCATGAATCTGGGCATACTGCGCCAAACGCAATCCGTTTTTTCCGTCGTGCGTTTCAACATATTTGTCCCCGGGATACAGCACGCAGCACAAACGATACTTTTCCCTAATGGCGTTGATATCGGTAACGCCGTCTTTCGCTGCGCCTTCATGATCCAGGAAAGTGATCACCACCACGTTGGAGGAAGTGTTGACAAAATCGTTGGTGACTATCCCTTTTTCCCAAAACTTCCAGACCTTCCAAGGATTTTTTTGCTTTTCTTTTTCCCAATATTCAGCGTTGTCTTCCGGGAGAAAAATACGCGGCCGATGCCGGTTCAACTCCCGGATAGCCATTTCCTTCTTGTGTTCAGCCCTTCTTTTTTCCTCCGCCTCCTTTCTCGCCTGCGCCTCCTCTTCTGTTATCTGAGCATATTCGCCAGAATCAAGATCCAAGACCATCACGGCGGATAATGGCAAAGCAGCTAAAAGGAAAAGCCAAAAAACGGCTTTAACCAGCGGTCCTAAACAATTGTTTTTGTCAAATCTCAACATACAGAAGATATGCTTTTATCCACCCAATTTTACAAAATTTAAGATTTTCATTCAACTTGGCAAATCCTGTGTTCCAAGACGATTCCGTTTGTCTGGAAACAGAGGGGCATTATGGTATAATTCATGATATGAGTAACATCTCGGTTAATTACAAAAATTTAATTGAGGAGATCGGGGGCCGCGCCTCCCTTGTCGCCGTGACGAAGCTGCATGAGGTTCCGGAGATCGAGGAGCTTTTGGATTGCGGCGTAAGGATCGTCGGTGAGAACAGGGTGGAGGAAGTGGAGAGGAAATACGGCGACGGCTCACTTAGAAAGCGCTATCCCGGACTTGAGCTCCACTTGATCGGACACTTGCAAAGCAGGAAAGCCAAAAAAGCCGTCGAGTACTGCGACTGCATAGATTCGGTTGACAGTTTGGAACTGGCGGAAAAGCTCTCACGCTGCGCCGCGGAACTTGGCAAGACCGTGAAGATCATGCTGGAAGTGAACGTCAGCGGCGAAGAGCAGAAATACGGTCTCTCTCCCGAAGACGTGCCTGCGCTTGCGAAAGCAGTAGTCAAGCTGCCGAACCTCGAGCTTTACGGCCTGATGTGCATGGCGCCCTTCATAGAGGACGAGGAACTCATCCGGGGCGTTTTCGCAGGGCTGAGAAAATTGCGGGATGAAGTTAAAGCGAGCGTGCCCTGCTGCGCGAAACTAAGCATGGGCATGAGCCACGACTATCGTCTGGCACTAATGGAAGGCAGCGATTTTTTAAGAATAGGCAGCAAGCTTTTCGCCTGAACTCTTAAGGAAAAACTATGGCAAACGGATCATTCATCGTACAAGGATCAAAACCGCTCTCCGGCACCATCACAGCCAACGGAAACAAAAACGAGGCGCTGCCAGTCCTGGCGGCCTGCCTGCTGACCAGCGAGACCGTAACGCTGCACAACGTTCCGCTTATCGGCGATATCAAGGTCATGTCGGAACTCCTTGAAGCGCTTGGCGCGAAAATAGAAAAGGACGAGAACGATCCGCACACCTGGCGCATCACCTCGGAAAGCATTCTTTCCGGCGACATCCCGGAGAAATACTTCACCAAGATCAGGGCCTCCATCTGCCTGGCCGCGCCCTTGCTGCTTCGCTGCGGAAAAATGCGCCTTCCCCTGCCGGGCGGCGACCAGATCGGCGCCAGGAGCATCACCACCCACTTGGCCGGCTTGCAGAGCCTGGGCGTTACGATCTATGACGACGAGAACGGGCTTATGCTTCTGAACCGCGGCGGACTCCGAGGCACTGATATGCTGCTCGACGAAGCTTCGGTGACAGGTACGGAAAACCTCATCATGGCGGCAGTACTCTCTTCCGGACAGACCGTCATCTACAACGCCGCCTGCGAGCCGCACGTCCAGCAGCTCTGCCTGATGCTGAACAAGATGGGCGCCAACATTTCCGGCATCGGCTCAAACAGACTGATAATCCAGGGCGTCACCGAACTCAAAGGCTGCGAGCATACCATCGATACCGACTACATCGAAGTGGCGAGTTTCATAGCCCTGGCGGCCGCGACCAAAAACGCCATAACCATACAGGGCGGCAACTGCGCCGCCATCCCGGTATTGGCGAAAGCCTTTGCCAAGCTCGGCGTCGCCTTCGAAGTCAAAGGCGAAGACGTCTATGTCCCCGCCAAGCAGGAAATGGAGGTACGCCCGGGCTTCCGCGACATGATCACAAAGCTTGAGAGCGCGATCTGGCCGGGCGTTCCCGCGGATATCCTGAGCCTTCTGCTGACGGTCGCCACTCAGTGCAAAGGCACGGTCTTGATCCACGAGAAAATGTTCGAATCAAGGCTCTTCTTCATCGACAGATTGATCAGTATGGGCGCCAGGATCGTCCTGTGCGACCCGCACAGGGCGGTCGTAATAGGACCTGCGCAGTTAAGAGGCGAAAAGATCACAAGCCCCGACATCCGTGCCGGCGTATCGCTTTTGATCGCGGCGCTTTGCGCCAAAGGCAAGAGCCGCATCGACAACATCTACATGATCGACCGCGGCTACGAAAAGATCGACGAAAGACTGCGGTCCCTGGGCGCCGACATAGAACGAGTGGAAGAATAAAAAAGGAGCGGATATGCTAATTCAATTTTTAGGCGGCGCCATGGAAGTCACCGGCTCCACCCACGTCTTATCGACCAAGAAAAGCCGCGTCTTAAGGGACGCCGGGCTTTTTCAGGGACGCAGGGCGGAAACGCGGGAAAAGAACGAAACGATCTTCACCGATATGGAAATGGTTGACAGCATGGTCCTGTCGCACGCCCATATCGACCACTGCGGCAACATTCCCCTTCTTGTAAAAAGAGGCTACACCGGCCCCATACACACCCACGCCGCCACCAAAGACCTTTGCGAACTGATGCTGCTTGACTCCGCGCACATCCAGGAACTGGACGCGGAATATTTGAGCCGCAAGCTTGATCCGGACGATCCCCTGATCGCGCCTTTGTACAGCGAAGAGGAAGCGGAGGAATCTCTAAAGAACCTTGTCCCCCACCAGTACCACGAGCACGTGCAGCTTACCGAAGACATCGGCGTGACTTTTTTGGAAGCAGGGCACATCCTGGGCTCCGCCTCCCACATCTTCGACATCAAGGAGGGACGCAGAAAAATAAAAGTCGGCTACGCCCTCGACCTCGGGCGCAACAACCTGCCGATCATAAGGGACCCGGAACAGTTGACCGATATCGACGCTCTCGTCATGGAAGCCACCTACGGCAACCGCTACCACAAGGACATCAACCAGGCGGAGGACCTTCTGGCCGGCGTGGTCAACAGGACTTACAGAAGAGGCGGCAAGATAATAATCCCGGCCTTCGCCCTGGAAAGGGCCCAGGAGATAGTTTACACCCTGATGAAGATGTATTCGGCGAAGCTCACTCCGATGCTTCCCATTTACATCGACAGCCCCCTGGCCTGCGAAGTCTCCAAAGTCTTCGGCAGACATCCCGAAACCTACGACGAAGCGACGCTACAGCTCGCCAAGAGCCGGACAAAGATGTACATGAGCGAATTCGTCCATCTCATCAGCAGCGTAGAGGAATCCAAAGCCCTGAACGACGATCCCTCCTCCATGATCATCATTTCCGCTTCCGGCATGTGCGAAAGCGGAAGGATACTGCATCATTTGAAGAACAACGTGGAGGATCCCAGGAACGCCGTCGTTATCGTCGGCTACCAGGCGGAAAACACCCTGGGCCGCCGCATTGTAGACAGGGCCAAAGAGATCAAGATCTTCGGACAGTTCTACAAAATGAACGCGGAAAGAGTCGTCCTGAACACTTTCTCAGGACACGCGGACAAGGGCGACCTTCTCAATTTCGTCTCCAACGTCGGATCTCGCTGCAAGACCTTCGTGCTGGCCCACGGCGAAAGACAATCTATCATGGACCTGGCGGAAAACATCAGAGCTTTGCGCCCGGACGCCAGAGTCCTCACCCCGGAACGTTTCGACACAATTTCAATTTAAGATATTAAGGAAAATTCATGAGCGAAAATTGCACCCACGACTGCGGAAGCTGCGGAGAAAACTGCTCCGAGCGCAAACAGGACCCCAACGATTTCAGAGCGCCCGCCAACCCGGGCTCCAACGTTAAGAAAGTCATAGCCGTCATGAGCGGCAAAGGCGGCGTGGGAAAATCCCTCGTCACAAGTCTTCTTGCGGTCATGGCCCAGAGGCGCGGCGACAAAGCCGCCATCCTTGACGCCGACATAACCGGCCCCTCCATTCCGAAAATGTTCGGTTTGAAAGAAAAGGCTGAGGCCATAGAAGGCGGCATGCTTCCCGTCGCTTCCAAACTCGGAACCCAGATCATGTCTTTGAACTTACTGATGGAAAGAGAAGAAGACCCTGTCGTCTGGCGCGGTCCCGTCGTGGCCGGCGTCGTGAAGCAGTTCTGGTCCGACGTCGTCTGGGGCGACATCGACTGCATGTTCGTGGATATGCCTCCGGGAACCGGCGACGTTCCCCTGACCGTTTTCCAGTCTCTCCCCATCGACGGCATCATCATCGTCACCTCTCCGCAGGAACTCGTCTCCATGATCGTCAGCAAGGCCGTGAACATGGCCAAACTCATGAAGATCCCCGTCCTCGGTATCGTTGAGAACATGAGCTACGCCGTCTGCCCGGACTGCGGCAAGATAATCACGATCTTCGGCAAGAGCCAGCTTCCGGAAGTTGCCAAACACTGGGATCTCCCGATCCTCGGCAAGATACCAATGAACATCAAGCTCGCCGCCGCCTGCGACAAAGGGACGATCGAGCTCTTCGACGGCGACTGGCTCAACGAAGCCATGGAAAAGATCTGAGAAAATGAGAAAGTTTCTTCTAGCTCTGCTGCTTTGCTCGCCGCTCCTGGCTTCTGAACAAACTCCCGACTACACGAAAGATCTGCGCCCCGCTCCCGAAAAGCGCTGCTTTAAGAGCGAGGCCGTGGAGAAACAGATCACAGATCTCAAAGAGAAACTTACCGCGATCGATCCGAAACTATTTTGGATGTTCGCGAACTGTTTTCCCAACACTTTGGACACAACAGTTCAGTATAAATGCGAAAACGGCGACGACGACACCTTCGTTATAACCGGCGACATTCACGCCATGTGGCTAAGGGACAGCGCCGCCCAGGTCTGGCCGTATCTGCGCTACGTTGGGAAGGACGAGCCTTTGCGCCATCTCATCCGCGGCGTCATCCGCCGCCAGTTCAACTGCATTTTGATCGACCCTTACGCCAACGCCTTCAATTTGAAACCAACTGGCGGCGAGTGGCAGAGCGACGAGACGGAGATGAAAAAAGAGCTGCATGAACGCAAGTATGAGATCGACTCGCTCTGCTATCCGGTTCGGTTGGCTCACGAATACTGGAAACGCACAGGCGACAAGAGCATCTTCGATGAAAAGTGGCTCAAAGTCGTCCGCTCGATCCTCACAGTCTTCCGCGACCAGCAGAACAAAAACGGCTTCAGGAGCAGCTATCACTTCCGCCGCAATACCTCGGCTTATCACGACACCAGAAGCAACGGCGGCTATGGCCACCCGGGAAAGGCCTGCGGTCTGATTGCCAGCGCTTTCCGACCCTCGGACGACAGCACCATCTTCCCCTATCTCATCCCCAGCAATTTCTTCGCGATCAGCATCATAAGAAAAGCCGCGGAAATACTGCGCACCATCAACGAAAAGGAAGACTTGGCGAAGGAGTGCGAAGACTTGGCCGATGAAGTGGAAGACGCCGTAAAGAAATACGCGATAGTGGATCATCCCAAATACGGCAAGATC
>JAFSWV010000060.1 GCA_017444325.1 bacterium
CGCCGGCGGCCGCCCAGATGTTCCAGATGAAAAGTTCGGGAGCATAAACTCTGGGAAAATCGAACCAGTAGCCGCTCTCCTGCTCTATGACCCAAGGCGTGCTGCAAAGGATGCTCTTCAGATATTCGGCACCGTATTCGCAGAAATATGTGCCGTTGGTGAGATTCAGATTGCCGCTCATGGAGTAGTAGCAGTCCACTCCGATATTGAGCCAGGGATTCAGCTCCTTGTTTTTGATGTGCAGCGACAGCGCGCGCGGACAGTAGGCGTTGTGAGTGAAGGGAGTCGTTATGCCGCAATTTACAAGCATGTCCCTCAGTTTCTGGAAATACTTCGGGTAATAGCAGCCGTAATAGTATTCGCGCCTCTCGATCTCGTAGAGCGTCTTGTTCGCCTGCTCGAGCATATAGGGAGGGATCCTGGAGAAGTCGCCGAAGCTGCAGCCGTAGGCGTTGTTGATTTTTTCCAGCGTCCCGTATTTTTCCCTAAGGTACGTCGGCCAGATGCCGTCTTTCTTTTCGAGGCCGAGGTTCACGGGATTCTCGTCGTCGAAATCGTCGCCGGGAATTTCGTTGCAAAGCTGCGTCATGACGACGAAGCCGTCCGGAGCCTGGTAAGGCTTGATGACTTCCGATACGGCAGCAAACCATTTCTCAACGGCGGCGAGGAAATCGCCGTTCATGTGCGCAACGGCGTTGACGGCGGAGCTGGGAATGTACTCCCCGTCCTCATAGCGCATGACCATGCTCTGGGGATTTTTCTTGGTGAACCACCTCGGGATGCCGAGGTCCGTTGCTTCGGCGTAAATATACGGTCCTGGACGCCAGTAGCAAAGGAGGCCGCTCTTCTTGACCAGTTCGAGGAAGCCTACGAGGTCGTTGCAGGGATGATACAGCCCGGTGAAGTCGAAACGCCCCTCCTCCGGCTCGTGCACGAGCCAGGGAGTGTAGAAGGAAACGGCGTTGCAGCCGGCTTCTTTCACGCTATTCAAAACTTTTTCCCAGCTTTCCCTGGGAGTCCTGAAATAATGGACTTCCGCAGAGGTCAGGAAGATCTCCTTCCCGTCCAGGAAAAAAGAGCCTTTTTCAATCTTTAATTCCGCCATAAACTTGCTTTATTTTGATTTATCAGTCAGGTATCTTATTATCTTACCAAAAAGGTACGCTCCGAAGACATTGTTTCGGAAACCCAAAGCTTCCCTGCCTCTGCCGCCGGATAGTTTCAGAGTCGTGGCTACAATAGTCCCCTTGCCGAAGGAATATTCCGCCAGGTAATCCGTGATCCTCCAGTTTCTGGCGTCGCAGCGCCTCAACAAGGGGCGTTTCAGGGCAAAGCCGATATCTGATGCCTTCCCGCTGTCAAGGGCCCTTTCCGGGGCGACTGAGAAGTATCTGAGATCCTCCGTGAAATTGGAGCGCTTTAGTCCGGCGAGAACGGGATGCGGGAAGCTTACGGGGAAACTCTCGCGCCAGAAGGAGACCTCCTCGGTCGGGAAAGAGGGATCGCTCCCCTGCATAAGGAAAACGTTTCCTCCATCGAAGAGGATTTTTTTCACGTCTTCGTCAAGCTGGTCCGTGACGATGATCTTCGCACCTTCCTTTACGCCGCTCATTCCCCGGAAAACTCCGGTGTGGTCGCGCAAAATGAAGCGCTCTTCCCTTTCCCCTGCCTTGGGATAAAGAAAGATCGGCCAGAAATTGCTGTAAGGGCCTACGCTGGCCGTCAGTTTGAGGTTGGCGGGACGGGACGTTTCCGGAAGCGTCGCGTTGAAATAGCAGACTTCTTTTATTTCGCCTTTACTGACTTTCGGCAGAAGCCGTTCCTCCCAGGCGAGAAGTTTGCCCGCGTCATCATGCAGCTCAAGCCGCAAGGTCTCGCCTTTCAAGTCGGCTTCGGAATAATTGGAAAGCAGTATATGCAAGTCAAAACTGGCGCCGCCCCAGAAACTGTAGCGGTCCTTTGGGCAGACGCGGTCGCCGCAGATCCAAGTCCTCCTCAGATCCCAGGCTGGCAAAAGAACGACGTCGCTGTTGAAGCGCCGGAACTCTTCGGCGGAAAATTTCGCCTTCCCAAGGTCGTCGAAGAGCCCGCTGGTCGCGATCGGCACATCCCTTATCGCCGTGATGTCGTAGCCGGCTATCCCGCCGTAAGCTCTCGTCTCCTCAATGGGGACTTTGCGGTGCGTCAGGGCGTGGTCGCAGGATATCTCACTCAACTTTTCGAAATCTTTCCTGATCCTAGTCCCCTTGATCTTTTCCTCGAACGCGTCAAGATAGAAATCCGGCTTAAGTTTCTTTATGGGATTTGTCCTTATGTCCCCGCTCTCCCACCAGAGCGAAGGAACCTTTTTCGCTTCCCTCACTTTCTTGAGATCCCTCAGGGTGTCGCTGTCGCAGAATTCCCCGTAGAGCCAGGGCTTGCCGGCGCGGTAAGAAGGCGTGAAATGATCCATGAGGTCCTCCATGTTGTGGAGTTCCCCGTAGAAATGATAATCGTAGAAATCGCCGTAGGAGACCTTCAGACCGCCGTAGCATTCGCCGGAACCGGAATTGTCCTTTACCGGAACGCCCAGCTTCTTTTTCAGCCTGAGGTATGTTTCCTTAAGGATTTCCGCTTTCACGACCGTATTCATCTCGCAGCCCAACGTGATGACCGCCACGCAGGGATGCCCCAGAAGTTCTTCGCCAATAGCGTCGTATTCCCTTCTTATCCGCTCTTCCAATTGAGGGTCCGCTTCGGGAAGCCACAAGGGAAGCTCTATCCAGCAGAGCATCCCCTCTTCGTCGCAAATGTCGAGATATTTCTTCCGCGGGATGTAAAGGCAGTGTTTCACGGCGTTGAAGCCCATTTCCTTGAGAGCCTTGATCTCTGCGCGGATCGTTTCCTCGTCGGGATTCGGCGCGATCAGTTCATCGTAGAAGCCCCAGTGCAGTATGCCGCGCCAATACAACGGTTCGCCGTTAAGCAGCAGCAGGTTGTCCTTGCAGCAGATCTCCCGGCGCGACCAAAAGGCTTTGCCGCCGATCGCATCTTTGGCGCCCTTCAGTTTGAAATTTATCTCATACCGCTTGGGAACATTGGGAGACCATTTTTCTATCCTGCCGCTCAAGGGCACGACAATTTCCCTCTTGCCTTTTTTCAGCTCCCACTTTCCCCTTATTTCCCTAAGGCCTTTTATCTTGCCTTCAAGGTAATAAACGCCGTCTTTTTTTATTTCCAGCTCAAGCTTAAGCGAACAGTTGTCGGCGTAGCAGCGTCTGAGGAGCGCTTCGTCATAGCCTTCTATGGTTATGTCGTCCCAGATGCCGCCGAAGGTGCAGCAAACGTCCGGCACGAACCCGGAGAGCACTTTTCTCAAGGGATAGGGATCGGTCTCGTAATATCCCGGCTTGGCGATTTTGAAAACAAGTTCGTTCTCCCCTTCCGAGAGGAAACGCGTGACGTCGAAAGAAAATTCGTCCCACATTCCCTCGTGGGCGCCGACTCTCTTTCCGTTCAACGATATTTCGCAATAATAGCTGACAGCCCTGCAGCGCAAAAGATAAAACCTGAAGCGCTTTTCGAGGAAAAATTTTTTCCTCAGCGTAAAGAAGCCTCCGAAATCCTTACTTGACGTGAACCTTTCGACGGCGCAGGGAACCTCTGCAGCGAAAGTTTCGCCGTCCAATTCGGCCCGCCAGGGACCGCAAAGATTCGTGATGCTATTTGCGAAAGTCATTCGTGTTCAGAATTCCTCATCACTTCCGCGGCCTCGCTCAGGTATTCCTCTATGAGGTCCTCGTCGAAGCCCTTCCTTACGAGATAGGCCGCGAGAGATGAAAGCGTGGACGGTTTCAGATCCTTTCCTTTTTTCAAAAGATATTCCCTGGCCGCGGATCTAAGCGCCTCGCGGTCGCTGCCGGAGATCTTGATGAGACCAAGTTCGGAAAGGCGCGAGGCGGCGGCGCGGCTCTCCTCGGGGGAGTAGCCGCGGCGCATCAGCCTTTCTGCCATTTCCTTCTCGGAATAGTCGCGCACAGCCAGGAGCTCCGCTCCCAGCCGGACGGCGTCCTTATTTGGACTCATTTTTCCTTTTTGCTTTCCTTGGTTTCTTCCTTCTCGGGAAGCTCGCCCTTCAGAAGTCCGTACTTCTCCCTGATCATTCCTTCCACCTTCTTGGCGAATTCCGGATCGTTCTTAAGGTATTCCTTGCAGGCGTCGCGGCCCTGAGCCAGGCGCTGGTCTCCGAAAGAGAACCAGGCGCCGCGCTTCTGGATGATGTCCATGGCCGTCGCAACGTCCACCAGCGTTCCTTCGTAGGAGATGCCTTCGTCGTACATGATGTCGAACTCCGCTTCCTGGAAGGGAGCCGCCACTTTGTTTTTGACGACTTTCACTTTGGCTCTGATGCCGTTGGAGTTGCCTTCATTGTCCTTCAGGGTGCTCATCCTGCGGATGTCGAGGCGGCAGGAGGAATAGAACTTCAGTGCGCGTCCGCCGGTCGTCGTTTCGGGGTTGCCGAACATCACGCCGATCTTTTCCCTGATCTGGTTGATGAAGATGCAGGCGCAGCGGGAGCGGCCGATTATGGAGGTGAGTTTCCTCAAAGCCTGCGACATCAGCCTCGCCTGGAGGCCGACGAAAGAGTCGCCGATCTCGCCCTGGATCTCAGCCTTGGGGACCAAAGCGGCTACGGAGTCGATGACGACGACGTCCACGGCGTTTGATCTGACCAGAGTTTCAGCGATGGAAAGCGCGTCTTCGCCGCAGTCCGGCTGGGAAATAAGGAGGCTGTCCAGGTCGACGCCTATTCTCCTGGCGTAACCGGGATCGACCGCGTGCTCGGCGTCGATATAGGCCGCCGTGCCGCCCATCTTCTGGGCGTTGGCCACCACGCTCAGGGCCAGGGTGGTCTTGCCGCTGGATTCCGGGCCGTACACTTCGGTTATCCTGCTTCTCGGAATGCCGCCCACGCCCAGAGCCAGGTCCAGCGTCAGGGCGCCCGTCGGGATGACGGGGATGTTGGCCACATGGTTTTCACCGAGGCGCATGATCGACCCCTGGCCGAACTGCTTCTCGATCTGTCCGATGGCAGCTTCCAAGGCCTTCAATTTTTCGTTTTTTTCAGCTGTTGCCATAATTTATCTCCTGATGTTTTTTAAATTATCTCTTCCCAGATCATGGAGAGCGCCTCCATGATGGTCAAGTGCCTGATGTGTTCCCTGCTCCCTTTGAAAAGAAAGCGTTTTGTCTTCGTCTTGTAAGACAGGGCGATCGCGATCCAGACAGTTCCCACCGGGTTGTCCGATCCGTCTCCCTCCGGGCCGGCTATGCCGCTGACGGCGACAGCCATGTCCGTCCTGAATATTCTCCTGGCGCCTTCGGCCATGGCGGCCACGCATTCCTCGCTTACCGCGCCTTTCTCGCGAAGGATCTCATCGCTCACTCCCAGCAGGTCCCTTTTGATCTCGTTCTGGTAAGCGACTGCCGAACCCTTGAACCAGGAGGAGCTGCCCGGCACGGAAACAAAGCAGGCGGAAAGCCCGCCGCCTGTGCAGGACTCGGCCGTGCTTATAGTCACGCCCCTGTATTTCATGGCCTCCCCTATCTTTGCGGCCTGCTCTGTTTCACGCGGTCCGTAGATCATCATTCCTGCACCTCGCTAACAGAATTTGTGGAAACCGGCTGCCAGGAGTCCAGTGAAACAGCCACGCCAAGCGCCCTGTCATCCATGAAACCGTAATGCCTCGGCATCCATTGCCTTGAAACGATCAATTCCACCAGATTGCTCTTTCTCAAAGGAATGTCGTCCGGAATGTCGTATTCAAAGGAACGCCATAGCTTGTCGCCAAGAACGACCGTGTCAAGATAATAGCCGTTTACATAGATCGCCGCTGACAAAGGATAGTAGCGCAGGAGCGGATTCCCCGCCCTCAGCTTCAGTTTGAAATCCGAGCGTTTCCCAAGGTACTCAAAACGGGCCGTTGATTTTGTCCAGCAGAAAACGAGGCCGCGAGGATCTGTCTCTTTGTTGTAAAATCCTCCTTCCGGTTCCTTTTCCTTATGCCAGCGAATATTGCTCAGGGCTACGCCCAAGGTCCTGTCGTCGCCGGGGACTCCGTAGTCGCACGGGCGCCAGGTCTTCTCACAGGAGATCCGGAAAGCGACGCACTGCTCGCACACCGCGTCGAAAGGCAGAGCATAGCCGACGGGAAGCGTTACTCTGTAAGCTTCTCCCGGTGTTGTGAGCGTGACGTTGGTCAGCGCTTCGCCGTTGACATACACCGTCACCTTCTGCGGATCATTCTCTAGATCGGGGAAATTGCTGATAAGGTCGA
>JAFSWV010000061.1 GCA_017444325.1 bacterium
AAGCCGCCGCCGTCGCTATGCAGAACGGCATGCGCGAAGTGGAAGTCAAAGTCAGCGGCCCCGGCGCCGGACGCGAAGCGGCCGTGCGCGCTTTCGAGACCGCCGGTATGACCGTCACCTCCATCAGCGACACCACGCCCGTTCCTCACAACGGCTGCCGTCCCCGCAAGCGCCGCCGCGTGTAACACTGTTCTTTCCAGCGTTTGGAGTTTCACCTGAATTTAGAGGGGTCTTCCCATGAATTTGAAAAATTTTGAAATGCCTAAAGGTATCGTGGTCGATAAAAAATCCAAGACGGCGACTTACGCCAAAATGGATATCCGCCCGCTTGAACGCGGATGGGGCCACACGCTCGGCAACGCGCTTCGCCGCGTTATCCTTTCCTCTCTTGAGGGAGCGGCCATCACCACCGTCAAGATTGACGGCGTCAACCATGAGTTCTCCACGGTCCCCGGCGTTTTTGAGGATGTGACCCACATTATCCTCAATCTGAAGAAAGTGCTCTTCAAAGTCGTCACCAAGAAGCCTTTCACCTGCACCTTGAAGGTCAGCGGCAAGGGCGACGTGACTGCCAAGAGCATCAAGGTCCCGGCCGGCGTTGAGATCCTCAACCCCGACTGGTACATCTGCAGCCTCGACACGAACGGCAAGCTCAGTATCGAGATGACTGTGGAAGTCGGCCGCGGATATCGTCCCGCCGACCTCAACAAGAAGTCCGACCAGCCCGTCGGCGTCATTCCCATCGACTCGCTCTTCTCTCCCATCGAGAAGGTCAAATATGCTGTGGAATCCGCCCGCGTCGGCAACAAGACCGACTATGACGGCCTCGTTCTGGAAGTTTGGACCGACGGCCGCGTCGAGCCCGTCCAGGCCACCGTTCAGGCTGCCGATCTCTTGAACGAGCACGTCAGCATCTTCGCCGCCGCCACCGACCCCGGCTACCTCGAGGAAGAAGAGGAAGCGACCGAGCCGGCTGACAGCGCCGATGAGGAAGCCGATGAAGATCAGATCGCCGGCAGCGGCATCTCCGTCCGCACCGCTGAGATCCTGAAGAACGAAGGCATCCTGACTTTCAGCGAGCTTTCCGGCATGACCGAAGAGAACGTCAAGAAGATCAACGGCATCGGCCCCAAAGCCTTTGAGGAACTCAAGGACGCTCTGAAAGACAGAGATTTGGCTTTCATCACCAACGATGACATCACCGCCAGCATCGTCCGCAAAGGCAGCAAGAAGTAAGCAAGAGAAAATAAAATTTAAGGAATATATTTATGCGTCATCAGAAGAAAACTGACAAACTCGGCCGCAAGTCCGATCATCGCGCCGCGCTCATGTCCAACGTGGTCGCTTCTTTGATCGACAACGACCGCATCTCGACCACCCTGCGCATCGCCCGCTCCGCCAGACGCTACGCCGACCGTATGGTGACTCTGGCCAAGAAGGGCACGCTTCATCATCGCCGTCTGGCCATCGCTTTCCTGCGTCCCTCCGGACCGGATCGCAAAGAGACCGTCCAGCGCCTCTTTGAAGTTTTGGGCCCCCGTTTCGCCAGCCGTCAGGGCGGCTACACCCGCATCCTGAAGACCGGCAACCGCCTCGGCGACAACGCCCCCACCTGCATCCTGGAATTCGTTGACGCTGAAATCAAAGCCAAAACCGTCTCTGCCAAGAAGGAAGAGGAAGTGAAGGTCGAAGCCAATGTCAGCGGCGAACTGCAGTCCCAGGCTCCCGAAACGACCGAAGCCAAGGCTGAATAAGCAAATTAATTAGGAGAATATAAATGTACGCTATCATTGAAACCGGCGGAAAGCAGTTCCGCGTGGAAGAAGGCATGAAGCTTCAGGTTCCTGAACTGGAAGTCGAAGCCGGCGCCGAAGTTACCTTTGACAAAGTTCTTTTGACCGCTGACGGCGACGCCATCAGGGTCGGCCGCCCGACTGTTGAGGGCGCCAGCGTCAAAGGCGTTTCCCTTGGCGAAGTCAAGGGCGAAAAGCTGCTCATCATGAAAAAGAAACGTCGCAAAGATTATATGCGCAAAACCGGTCATCGTCAGAGCTACACTCTCGTCGAGATCAAATCCGTTCTGGGTTAAAGGAGAATAAGATATGGCACATAAGAAAGGTCTTGGCAGTTCTAAGAACGGTAGAGAGTCTAACGCCCAGCGTCTGGGCACCAAGTGCTACGGCGGACAGCTGGTCACCAGCGGCTCCATCATCGTCCGTCAGCGCGGCACCAAAATCAAACCGGGCGTCAACGTCCTGCGCGCCAAAGACGACAGTCTTTTCTGCGTTGTTGACGGCATCGTCGTTTTCGAAAATAAGCGTGACGGGAAGCACGTCAGCGTCAAACCCGTCGAACAAAATTAACATAAATTTTTAGGAGTATCTTATGCCGTTAGTTCCGATGCGTATCCTGCTCGACCATGCCGCCGAAAACGGTTATGGCGTAGCCGCCCTGAATGTCAACAACATGGAACAGATCCAGGCCATCATGGAAGCTGCCCGCGAGACCGAGAGCCCTGTCATCATCCAGGCCTCCCGCGGCGCCCGCAGCTATTCCCAGGACGCTTATCTGCGTCACCTGATGCTGGCCGCTGTCGAGCTCTACCCCGAGATCCCTGTCTGCATGCACCAGGATCACGGCAACAGCCCGGCCACCTGCTTCTCCGCCATCCGCCAGAGCTTCACGTCCGTCATGATGGACGGCTCTCTCTCCGCTGACGGCAAAACTCCCTCCACCTTCGAGTACAACGTTGAAGTTACCAAGAAGGTCGTGGAAGTCGCCCATATGCTGGGCGTCTCCGTGGAAGGCGAGATCGGCTGCTTAGGCGGCATCGAAGACGGCCACGGCGCGGGTCTTTCCGAAGACCAGCTGAAACTCCACCTCACCGACCCCGATCAGGCTGTCGAATTCGTGAAGCAGACCGGCGTCGACGCCCTGGCGGTCGCCATCGGCACCTCCCACGGCGCTTACAAGTTCACCAAGAAGCCGACCGGCGACGTGCTCTCCATGACCACGATCGAGACCATCCACAAGAAGCTCCCCAACACCCACCTGGTCATGCACGGCTCCAGCAGCGTTCCTCAGGAACTGCAGGACATCATCAACCAGTACGGCGGCGCCCTTAAGCCGACCTTCGGCGTGCCCGTCGAAGAGATCCAGCGCGGCATCAAGCACGGCGTCAGAAAGATCAACGTCGACACCGACAACCGTCTGGCCATCACCGGCGCCATCAGGAAAGTCTTCGTGGAAAATCCGGAGAAGTTCGACCCCCGCGACTATCTGAAACCGGCCCGCAACGCCATGAAAGAAGTCTGCAAACAGCGCATGATCCAGTTCGGCCAGGCTGGCTGGGCTTCCAAGATCAAATGCAAGACCATCGACGATATGGCCAAGGTTTACGGCTACTAATATCCATTAAGCCACCAAAGAAGGCTCCCCCTCAAAAGGGAGCCTTTTTTTTAATCCAATGAACGTTATAAGCAAAATCTCGTCTTTTTTAGTCAAGGAGACTCCCTGGTTCGTCCTTCTGGCGGCCGTATTGGCCTATTTTACCCCCGATCTCTTCTCATTCGTGCATGGAGATACCCAGACGGTCATCCTAGGCTTAATCATGCTCACAATGGGCATGACGCTGACTGTTAAAGATTTCAAAGTTCTGGCCAGCCGTCCCCAGGACATCCTCATCGGCACCGTGGCGCAGTACACCTTAATGCCTTTGATCGCTTTCACGGTCTCCAAGGCCCTCGGCCTCAGCCCCGCCCTTACCGTCGGCCTTATTCTGGTCGGCTGCAGCCCCGGCGGCGTCTCCTCTAACCTTATGACCTTCCTGTGCCAGGGCGACGTGGCCTTTTCCGTCGGCATGACCACCGCCAGCACGCTGCTTTCCCCCTTGCTGACCCCGCTTCTGGTTCTCTATCTGGCCGGAGAGCAGGTGGACGTTGACGCAATTGGCATGTTCAAATCCATTCTTATCGTCACCATCGGCCCTGTCACGCTGGGCTTCCTTCTCAACCATTTCTTCGGCGAGAAGAAGACCTACAAGAACTTAATGGGCATCATGCCGGCCGTGGCCGTTATCTGCCTCGCCTTCATCGTTGGCGGAGTCTCCGCCAAATACGGCAAGGACTTCCTGCACTCCGGCTGGCTCATTATGCTGGCGGTCTTTTTGCACAACACCCTGGGCTACATAACCGGCTATCTCGCCGGCGTCGCCTTAAGGTTCACGCGTCCCAAGAACCGCACCATCTCAATAGAAGTCGGCATGCAGAACGCAGGCTTAGCCACCGTTCTAGCAGGCAAGCATTTCCCCACGATGCCTGACGCGGCGGTCATCTGCGCCGTCTCCTGCGTCTGGCACTCCATCACGGGAGCTTTTCTGGCCGCCATCTTCAACTGGATCGACAAGTTCTTCCAAAAGCGTCAAGACGCATAACTTAGAGAAAAAATCGCGAAAACAAAAGGCAAACTGCTTTCAGTTTGCCTTTTTTTATTTGCATAATCGGGGCCGATATAATAAAATATTGACGTATTAGTCACGTCATTTTTATAATCACCCAAAAGGGAAACCTTATGAAAACTAAAAAAATAGTTGTCTTAGGTTCCACCAATACCGACATGGTCATCACGGGTAAAAAGATTCCCGTGCCGGGCGAAACGATATTAGGTGGACATTTCCTCTTGAATCCGGGCGGCAAAGGCGCTAACCAGGCTGTGGCCGTAGCGAGACTCTCCGAAAAGAAAGGCGCCTGCAGTTTCATCGCCAAAGTTGGCGACGATGTCTTCGGCCGCGAAACGCTCGCCCGCCTCAAAAAGGACTCAATCACGCCGAGATTGATCGTCGATAAGAAGGAGCCTTCCGGCACCGCGCTGATCATGGTCGACAACAAAGGCCAGAACATCATCTCCGTCGCCCTGGGCGCCAACGGCACGCTCTCTCCCAAGGACGTCGAGCCCTTCAAGAAAGAGATCGAATCCGCGGCCATTCTTCTCATGCAGCTGGAAACTCCCATCAAAACTGTGGAGTGGGCTGCGAAAGTCGCTCATCAGGCCAAAGTCACCGTGATCCTCAACCCCGCCCCCGCCTGCAAGCTTCCCGCTTCCCTCTACAAGCTGATCGACTGGATCACGCCCAACGAAACGGAAGCCGAGCTTCTGACCGGCGTGAAAGTCACCGACGCCAAGAGCGCTGCCAAAGCCACAGAAGTTCTCGTTAAACGCGGCGTCAAGCACGTCGCCATCACGATGGGCACCAAAGGCTGCTGGTGCGGCGACTGCCAGAAACTCTATCCCTGCCGCAAGGTCAAAGCTGTTGACTGCGTGGCCGCCGGCGACACCTTCAACGGCGCTTTCGCCGTCGCTCTCGCGGAAGGCAAATCCTGCTCCGAAGCCATCGACTTCGCCCAGAAAGCCGCCGCTATTTCCGTAACCCGTCCGGGCGCCCAGGCGTCCGTCCCCAATAGAAAGGAGATCAAATAATGTATTACTGCAACAACTACGCACTGGCCGTCGTGTTCTGCGTCGTGACTATGTTCTGCTGGGGCAGCTGGGGCAACACCCAGAAGCTGGCCGGCAAGACCTGGCGCTATGAACTGTTTTACTGGGACTACGTCTTAGGCGTCGTCCTCTTCGCCATCATAAGCGGCCTCACCGCCGGCTCCTTAGGCGGTGGGGAATGGAGCTTCCTCAAGAACCTCGCCCAGGCCTCTCCCGCCAACATCGGCTCCGCCCTCTTAGGCGGCGTCGTTTTCAACGCCGCTAACATCTTGCTCGCCGCGGCCATTTCCATCGCCGGCATGAGCGTGGCTTTCCCCGTCGGCATCGGCTTAGCCCTGGTCCTCGGCGTCGTGGTCAACTACATAATCGCCCCCAAGGGCAATCCCGTGCTTATTTTCGCCGGCGTGGCCCTCATCGTGGTCGCCATCCTCTGCAATGCTTTCGCTTATAAGCTGAAAGCCGACGCTTCCGCCGACAGCAACAACCAAAGTAAAGGCATCGGCAAGGGCATCGTTCTCTCCATCATCTGCGGCATCCTAATGGCCTTCTTCTACGGCTTCGTTGCGAGAACCATGGACATGAACTTTGAAAACGCCGCTCCCGAAGCTGGCAAGATGACGCCGTACTCGGCCTTCTTCATCTTCACGCTTGGCATCTTCGCCTCCAACTTCATTTTCAACGCCATCGCCATGCGCTTCCCGGTCTCCGGCGAGCCCATCACAGAGAAAGAATACTTCAAGGGCGGTTTCCCGATCCACCTTGTCGGCATCCTGGGCGGCCTCATCTGGGGCCTCGGCAACGGCATTAACTTAGTCGCCGCCGGCAAAGCCGGACCCGCCATCTCCTACGGTCTCGGCCAGGGCGCGACCCTCGTCTCCGCTCTCTGGGGCATCCTGATCTGGAAAGAATTCAAAGGCGCTCCCAAGAAAGCCAACGTCCTTAACTTCGCCATGTTCGTGCTCTTCTTGATCGGCCTCGGCA
>JAFSWV010000062.1 GCA_017444325.1 bacterium
AGGCCGCGTTCATTGGAAAAAAAGAATTCTTTAAGGAGATATTGACCATGGCAAGAGAAATCATCACTTTGGCGTGCACCGAATGCGGACGCCGCAACTACACGACCAAAAAAGATCGCAAGAAAACTACGGGCCGTCTGGAACGCAGCAAATACTGCCCCTTCGATCGCAAGCATACCCTTCATCGCGAAACGCGTAGTTAAATAATTTTCCTTGGAACGCGGGGCAGTAGCTCAATTGGCTAGAGTTACGGTTTCCAAAACCGTCGGTTGGGAGTTCGAGTCTCTCCTGCCTCGCCACCAAGAATAAATGAACGCAAAAATATGAAAGAAGAAGTTAAACTTTCCGCCTGGCAAAGGTTCACGAATTTCTGGCGTGAAGTCGTTGAGGAACTGAAGAAGGTCGATTGGACGAGCAGGGAACAGCTCTGGTCCGCCACCAAGATCGTCATCGTCAGCTCCCTCGTCATGTCGGCGTACCTTTTCGCCTTGGACGCTCTTTTCTCCTGGCTTCTGAAATTCGCCAAGTAATATCTTATGGCTCCTCAGGAAGAAAAACACGAATACAAGTGGTATGTGCTGAATACCCTTTCCGGCCAGGAATTCCAGGCCGAGCAGCAGCTTAACGAAAGGATACTGCAGTACGGCATGGGCGACTACATCAACAAGGTCGTCGTGCCCACTGAAAAAATTCAGGATATCCGGAACGGCAAGAAACGCGTCTATACGCGCAAATTCTATCCCGGATATATTCTTATTTATATGGAAATGACCAGCGAAGCCTGGCAGTTGGTGAAGAAGACCAACGGCGTGATCGGCTTTCTCGGCGGCGACAAACCCAAAGCTCTCACCGACAGTGAAGCGAAGGAAATGTTCGACCAGCTCGAGGCCTCTAAGGAACGTATCGCGCCGAGGATCTCTTTTGTGGTCGGTGACCGCGTGAAGGTCACGAACGGCCCCTTCGACGGCTGCGACGGCCTTGTGGAAGAGATCGATGAGGAGCGGGGCAAACTCTCCGTTTCCGTCATGGTCTTCAACCGCAGCACCAAGGTGGAACTGGAAAGCTGGCAGGTAGAGAAAAGCGAAGCCTGACCAGGAATATAAAGAACAAAGCAATCCTTAATTAGGGAGATTAAATATGCCTCCAAAAAAAGTGACCGGTTTGATCCGTTTACAAATTAAGGCCGGACAGGCTAATCCGGCGCCGCCTATCGGCCCCGCTCTGGGCCAGCATGGCGTCAACATCATGGCTTTCTGCAAAGAGTTCAACGCCCAGACCAAGGACAAAGAGCCCGGTTTGGTGACGCCTGTGGTCATCACCGTCTATCAGGACAAGTCCTTCACCTTCATTATGAAGGAGCCCCCTGTGGCCGTCCTCATTAAGAAAGCCGCCGGCATCGAGACCGCTTCCGGCGTCCCGAACCGCGAAAAGGCCGGCAAGATCACCAAGAGCCAGGTCAGAAAGATAGCCGAACAGAAAATGAAAGACCTCAACGCCCGCACTGTTGAAGCCGGGATGCTGATGGTCGAAGGTACCGCCCGCAGTATGGGCGTGGATGTCATCGGGGACTAATAATAATTAGGTCCTCATAATTTACCCCGCGCCGCAAGGCCGGGGGAGCGTACAAGGAAAACGCGATATGTCAACTAGCAAAAGACACAGTGCCAACAAGGCCAAAGTCAACAGGTCCGGGCTCTACAAGCTCCAGGACGCCCTGACTGAGGTCCTTGCCCAATCCGGCACGAAGTTCGACGAGTCGCTGGACGTGCAGATGCTTTTGGGCGTTGATCCCAAAAAGGCCGAACAGGCCGTGCGCGCTACCGTAGTGCTGCCGAACGGCACAGGCAAAACTGTGCGCGTTTTGGTGTTTGCCACGGGCGCGGACGTTGATGCTGCCAAAGCGGCTGGCGCCGAATACGCCGGGTTGGAAGAGCTGGTGGCCAAGATCCAGGAAGGATGGACCGACTTTGACGTCGCCATCGCCACTCCTGCCACCATGCGCGAAGTCGGTAAGCTTGGTAAAGTCTTGGGTCCCCGCGGACTCATGCCTACTCCCAAGGCCGGCACCGTGACCGCCGATGTGACGACCGCTGTCAACGAATTCAAAGCCGGTAAGGTGGAATTCCGTCTCGACAAGCAGGCCGGTTTGCATTGCGCTGTCGGTAAAGTCAGTTTCGGCAAAGAGAAACTTCTTGAGAACATCAGGACTTATCTCAACGCCGTCATTAAAGCTCGTCCCCAGACTCTGAAAGGAGCCTATATCTTAAAGCTCGCCATCAGTTCGACCATGGGCCCGGGTTACCGGATCGACGTGGCCGACGCGGAACGCGAGGCGATGCTCTAATCCAAAAATAAGGACGAAATCAAATGCGTATTGAAAAAACATATATAGTGCGCGACATGCAGGAGAAGTACTCCAAGAGCACGCTCTTGGTGGTCACTTCCTACCACGGCATGAAAGCGCAGCAGAACGGCGCCATCCGCTCCAGCATTGCTGAAGCCAAAGGCACGTTCCACGTTGTCCCCAACCGTCTTCTGAAGATCGCCCTGCCCGAAACAGCGGAAGAGAAATTCAAAGACAGTTTGACCGGCGCCAACGCCCTGGCCGCCACTGACGGCGACCTGGTCGAACTGGCCAAGGCCATCAAAAAATTTGCTGATGACAATAAGAACTTCGAGATCCGCTGCGGTCTTCTGGAACTCTCCCGTTATCTGACGGCTGACGAAGTGAAGGCGCTTGCGGCTCTGCCCTCCAAGAAGGCTCTCTACAGCATGCTGGTCTCCGCCCTGCAGGGCCCGATCAGAAAGCTGGCCTGCTTCGGCAACGTTCTTATCACCAACACGGTCCGCGTTTTGGACCAAGTCGCCCAGAAGAAAGGCGAAGGCGCTCCCGCGCCCGCTGCCGAATAATTCTTGGCATAGTTCTTTTATATCGCTTACGCACTCAGTTAACTTTTAAGCCTCAAACAAGTTACTGACAACATAACTACAAATTGCCCTGATATAAATAGGGTAAAGGAGAATCACTATGGCCTCTGAAAAAATCGAAGCCCTTATTTCCACCATCGACACGCTCACCGTTCTGGAACTCAACGAACTGGTTAAAGCCTTAGAAGAAAAATACGACGTCACCGCCGCCGCCCCCGTCGCTATGGTCGCCGCTGGCCCGGCCGCTGGCCCGGCTGCTGCCGCTGAAGAAGAAAAGACTGAATTCGACGTCATTCTGACCGGCGCCGGCTCCAACAAGATCGCCGTCATCAAAGAAGTGCGTGCCATCACCGGTTTGGGCCTCAAGGAAGCCAAAGACCTGGTCGACAATCCGCCGAAGCCCCTCAAAGAAGCCGCTTCCAAGGACGACGCTCAGGCCATCAAGAAACAGATCGAAGCTGCCGGCGGCACCGTCGAGCTCAAGTAATCTATTTCTGGCGCTCTCCCGCTTTTGCGGGAAATTGATGCATAACGTGGCGGGGGATACAATTCCCCCCTCCACGTTGTGTTTTGTCTAAAACCTTAAAGTTTCCCCACTACATGAAACGTACGAAAAAAGGCAATATAGAGGAAGTTTTCTGCGGAAGATACGACAACGAACTGCCGCTGCCGCCCCTCACTGCGGTCCAGCGCGAGTCCTACGCCAAATTCCTGCAGCATGACATAATGCCCGAAGAACGCGAGATGGAAGGCCTGCAGCTCCTTTTCACTAAGGCTTTCCCGATCGTCAGCAACAACAAGAAGCTGGAGATGCACTTTGTGCACTATTCTTTCGGCGCCCCCAAATATACCATTGACGAATGCAAACGCCGCGGCAAAACGTATGAAGCGCCGATCAAGGCTATGCTTCGTGTCAAAGGGAAACTTGGTTCCGAAGAGGTCGTCAAGGAGCAGAATGTCAACCTTGGCATGATCCCGATGATGACCGAAAACGGCACCTTCATCATAAACGGAGTGGAACGCGTTATAGTCAGCCAGTTGCAGCGCTCTCCGGGCATCTACTACCTGGAAAACATCCACCCGACCGGCGTGCCTCTTTTCGGCTTCACGCTGATCCCGAGCCGCGGCACCTGGCTGGAGGCCACTTTTGACCTCAAGAACAACATTTACATCAGCGTTGACCGCCGCCACACCAGACGCAGAGTGAGGGCGACGACGCTTCTGAGAGCTTTGGGTTTCGAAAGAGACGAGGATCTCTTAGACCTTTTCTACAAGGTCGGCGACCGCAAGATCTCCGAGACCAACAACAAGAACCTTGAGGGCCTTTTCCTCGGCCAGAAACTGACCGTCGGCAACGTCACCCTCGAAAAAGCCACGGAACTCACCGACGAGATCCTCGAGGAACTCTTGAAGGCCGGCATCTCCAGTGTCAAAGTTTACGACGCTCCTGCCGGTTCCCCGGTGCTCCGCATGATCGAAGACGAGAACGAAGAGTACAGGCAGAGATTTTCCGCCAAGAACGACGTTCCCGGCAACCGCCGCAAAGAAGCTCTGCGCGAGATCTACCATCGCTTCCAGCCCGGCGAACCCTTCAGCCAGGAACAGGCCGAGAGAGCGCTGAAGCGCTTGTTCTTCGAGCCCGCCTCCTACGATCTCTCCGACGTCGGCCGTTACAAACTGAACGGCAAGCTCGGTCTTCCTATGAGCCCGGAAGAGGAGAAGCGCACGACTTTGAATGAAAACGATATCGTCGAAGCGCTGGCTTATCTCTTGGATCTGGCGGCCGGCAAAGAAAAATCCTCTAAACACGGCGAGCCCGTCAAGATGGACGACATCGACCACCTTGGCAACCGCCGCATCCGTCCGGTCGGCGAACTGGTGGCCAACCAGTGCCGCATCGCCCTGGCCAGGATGGACCGCTATATCAAAGACCGCATGACGAACCAGACGGCCAGTCAGCAGCAGGAGATCCCGCAGCCTGAGAAACTCATCAACCCGAGGATCCTCTCCAATCTTATGCGCGATTTCTTCGGCCGCTCCCAGCTCTCCCAGTTCATGGACCAGCTGAACCCCTTGGCCGAACTGACCCACAAGCGCCGTTTGTCCGCACTGGGCCCCGGCGGCTTGAACAGAGACCGCGCCGGCTTCAAAGTCCGCGACGTGCACAACAGCCACTACGGCCGCATCTGTCCTATTGAAACTCCTGAAGGCGCCAACATCGGTCTTATCGCTTCCATGAGCACGTACATGAAGACCAACAAGTACGGCTTCATGGAAACGCCTTACCTTAAAGTTGAAAATTGCAAAGTAACGGACAAGGTCGTTTACCTGCCCGCTCACGAAGAAGAAAAATACACTATCGCCCAGGCCAACGCCCTCAGGGACAAGAACGGCAAGTTCGTCCTGAAAGAAGGCATCAAAGCCAGAAGGAACGGCGACTTCAAAGAAGTGAAAGCTACGGAAGTCGAGTACATCGACGTTTCTCCGAAACAGATCGTCTCCATCGCCGCTGGCCTCATTCCCTTCCTGGAACACGACGACGCCAACCGAGCCCTGATGGGTTCCAACATGCAGCGTCAGGCCGTGCCCTTGTTGACCACGGAAGCCCCGATGGTCAGGACTGGTCTGGAAGAAAGAGTCGCAAAAGAATCCGGCGACGTTCTGACCGCTAAGATCGACGGCGAGGTCAAAGAAAGCGACGCGACGCACATCGTCATTAAAGGCAAAGGCGACGAG
>JAFSWV010000063.1 GCA_017444325.1 bacterium
CTCGCGGCGGCCCGGGCCTCTAAGCGGCCTGGCTTCGCCGACGGAGTACGGCGGGAAGGTGTAGTGCAGCATGAACTTCTTCTGCGTTTCGCCGGCCAGACCCTCGACGCCCTGGGCGTCGTCAGCCGTGCCCAGCGTCAAGGTAACGAGCGCCTGGGTCTCGCCTCTGGTGAAGAGGGCGGAGCCATGGCAGCGCGGCAGGAAGCCGGTCTCGCAGGTGATGGGGCGGATCTCGTCGAGGCCGCGGCCGTCCACTCTGTGACCTTCCTCTCTGATGAGCTTCCTCAAGCAGACGCCGGTCAGGTCTTCGAAGGCTACGTTCAGGGCGATGACGTTCTCCTCGGCGCACTCTTCGAGCGATTGTACTTCCTCGACGTAAGCTTTTCTAAGCTCGGCGAGCTTGTCGTTGCGCTCGGCTTTGCCGGGGATCCTCAAGGCTTCCGTGATGCGGTCGCGGTAGGTCTCACAGACGGACATAGCCTTTTCTCCGGCCTTGATGTGGGTGTATTCGCGCTTCACAACGCCTATCTTGGCAGCCAGTTCGTCCTGGGCCTTGATGAGGGGTTGGAGCTCCTTGAAAGCGTAGGCGATTGCTTCCGTCACGTCGGCTTCGGGGGCCTGCTTGGCTTCGCCTTCGATCATGACGACCTTGGTGGCTGAGCCGGCGACCACGAAGTCGAGCGTCGCTTTGGCGCGCTGCTCGTCGTTCGGGTTTATGATGAGTTCGCCGTCAACTTTGACGACCCTGACGGCCGCCAGCGTGCAGGCGAAGGGAATGTCGGAAACGGCGACGGCCGCGGAGGCGGCGGTCACGGCCATGGTGTCCGGGTCAACGTCGCGCTTGGCGCTTAAGACCTGGAGCATGATCTGCACCTCGTTGTAATAGTCGGCCGGGAAAAGGGGACGCATAGGCCTGTCGATGCAGCGCATGGTGAGTATCTCTTTGTCCGTGGGACGGTTCTCGCGTTTCATATATCCGCCCGGGAATTTTCCGACGGCCGGGAAGCGTTCACGGTAATCGACTGTCAAAGGAAAGAAATCGGTATCCTCTTTAACTTCGTAAGGTGAGACGGCGGTCGCCAGCAGCACTAGATCATCGTAGCTTAAAATAACGGCGCCGTGGGCCTGGCGGGCGATGCGGCCGGTCTCGATCTTGAGCGTTTTGCCCAGAAATTGCGTTTCTACTTGGGAAACCATAAAAAAAAGACTCCAAACATTAATTAAAGTTTAAACGCGCGGACCCAAAACAGATCAGGCCCGCGCGTTGCCCGTAATTACTTACGGATGTTGAGCTGTTCAAGCAGCGCTTTGTAGCGGTCTTCCGCCGTGGAGCGCAGATAATCGAGTAGTTTCCTGCGCTTGGCGACCAGCTTCAAAAGGCCCCTTCTGGAGTTGTTGTCCTTCGGGAACTGTTTGAGATGCTCCTGGATGTGGGAGATACGCTCCGTCATGAGAGCTATCTGGACGTCGGAGGAACCCGTGTCCTTGTCGTGCAGAGCGAATTTCTGCATGACTTCCTGCTTGCGTTCAACTGTGATAGGCATAAAGCCTCCTTTATGTTGGCGCCCTATACGGACGCAATACACCCCACTCTAAGCCAACAACCAGATGTTAACCGAGGATAGGGCAAAAATATTCCTTCTTAATTTTTGAATTGTTAGGATTATATCAAAAGGGGTCGTGGAATGCAAACACACCTTGCGGCGCAAGGACTTCAACAGGGGTTGCCCCGGGCCTCACGGGAAGGAGTCTTGAACATAAAAAGGTCTTTTGGTATCATAAACGAATAGAATTTAATTTGCCTTAAAGTTTTCTGGCCTAGACTGTCCTCGTAGCTCAGCAGGATAGAGCGACGGTTTCCTAAACCGTAGGTCGCCGGTTCGAATCCGGCCGAGGATAGTCCGCGCCGGGAACTCAGGGCTCGAAAGATCAATTAACTCAACCTCCGCATTTAGGAGCAATATGGCTGGTTTAACTAAAAAGGAACTGCGTCACGACGCGGTGCATGAAGAACTCGAGAAGATCACGGTGACCGTGGTCAAGAAACGCAATTCCATCCTCCTGGGCATTTTGATACTGCTTGTCGTCTGCGTGGCGGTCTATCAGATCATCAACAATAAGAATACGAAAAAGGCCAACGCCGAGAACAACTTGGCCAATGCCGGAACAAATACCCTGGCCCTGGCCGAGATCCCCAACAAGTACCCCGGGACCCACGGCGCCAAGAGCGCTCTATTGAGACTGGCCGCCGAGGCGGCCTCTTCCACGAACTATGCGCTAGCCAGGGAATACTACACGAAAGTCGCAAAGGAATATCCGAATGACGAGTACGCCGACGCCGCCTGGCTGTCAGTGGCGCGCTGCTACGTTGGCGAGGGCGATTATGACCAGGCCGTGAACGTGCTCAACGAAAAACTCATGAAAGGCCCCCACGCCGAGAACGCCAAATATCTGCTCTTCAAGATCTACGCGCTGCAGGGCAAGGATGAGGAAGCCGTCGCTGCCGCCAATGAGCTGGGGGATCTCAAGGAGTCTCCGCTTGTTGAAGACGTCGCCGCCGCAATCTGGCGAAAGAACGGCAACTATCCCGAGGAGACGGCCACAGAAGACGCTCCCGAAGCCGAAAGCACCAAATAAATTTTCCGAAAGACCGATAATTTTTCCGCAAGGAGACGCATATGAAATCTCAAATTCTGCGCAGCATTTGCTTGACCGGACTTATGGCAGCCTTCTGCCTGTCCGCCTTCAGTGACGAGAACGCGGTCCAGACCGCTTCTTCGCTTTTCCAGCAGGGCGTCACGGCTTACGAGACCGGCGACTATTCGAGCGCTCTTAAACTTTTCCGCAAGATGCAGGAAGATTTCCCGCGCAGCGCCAGGGCTGTGAGAGGCTGGGAATACATCGCGCTTTGCGAGAACAAGCTCGGCGACCCGTACGCAGCCTTCGAAGCTTACCAGCAGATCTACGACAACCACAAGGAATTCAGCAGGATGGACGTCATTATCCGCAACCAGATGAGGATCGGCAGCCATTACATGGAATACAAACGCTATCCCGTGGCTGAGAAGATCTTTACCAAGATCCTGGAAAACTCACCTTTCGGCGAGTCCGCGTCCATAGCCCAATACTCCCTTGGCATGGCGCAGTACAACCAGAAGAAGTACGGCCCCGCAAGGGAATCCTTCGAGGCTGTCTGCCAGAATTTCCCGACTTCGCAGCTTGTTGACGACTCGGCTTTCATGCTCGGCATAGTCGATTCCGCTGCGGCTGTGGCTGCCGACTATGACCAGACATCCACCGACAGAGCCATCGCCAGTTTCCGCAACTACATCAGGGAATTCCCGACGGCTGAGCATGTGGGCGACGCCCAGGCTCACATCCGCGCGCTCAGAGACCGCAAGGCCCAGTCCCTCTACGACCAGGCTTATTACTACGACTATTCCGGCCACGCCAAGTCCGCCATCATGCACTACGAGCTGCTCGTCTCCGAGTACCCCGACACCGACTGCGCCGACAAGGCTAAGATGCGCCTGGCCGCCCTGAAGGGCGAACCGGTCCAGGGCATGCCGAAGGACAAGGTGACCTACGTAGATCCGACCCCGGACGCCGGCGCCGTCAGCTCCCAGAAAGAGCAGGACGAAGCCGTTAGATCTTTCAAGAGCAATGACAGCGACGCTTTCGGCACCCCGAAAGCGGGAAGCGCTCCCTTCGACGAGAACCGTCCCATCACCACGTCCAACTCCACGCCTGAAATTACCAACACAGGCTCCGCTTTTGGAAGCGAAAGCAATTCCAATTATCCCCTTAAGAAAGACCCCGCCAAGACGGAAGACCAGCGCGTCGAAAGGACGGCCGCCCTCAGCGGCTCCAGCTCCACGATGGCCGCGACCGGCGACGACTGGCGTCAGACGCAGTCCCGCCAGGTCATGAACGAGTACTTGCAGGATCCCAACAAGAAACAGGAATTGACCTCCTTCATGAAGGACGAGTACGAGAAAGAGGCGCAGGCCCAGCAGGCCAGCGACGCTTTGCTCAAACTTTACCAGCAGAGCAATCCAGACGCCGTTCCGCCTCCTGTCAGCAAAGTCTCGGCCGCCAGTTACGTCAAGGAACAGGTCAGAAAAGAGGAACAGCCCTTGAGCGAGATCGTGATCACCGAGATCAGACGTGAAGACGTCGAGACAAAGCCGGTCCAGAAGATAGAGAACGTCTGGGCGCCCGTGCCCGGCACGGAAGTGAAGACCCAGCCCGTCTCTCAGCCAGTGCAGACCGTCGCCGTGACCGAGAAGCCGCGTGTTACGGAACCGACCTTCACCGCTCCTGTCCAGGAAACTCCGAAGCCCGCCGTTACGCAGCCGACTAGCCGCATCCAGTCCTCCAACTGGCAGACGCTCTCCCAGGCCGAGAATTTCGACGAAGTCGTGACCAGCGATCCTCCCAAATACAGCACGGTCTCCTCGTCCGAACTGGCAGGCTACAATGCCAACAGTTCCGTTGTGGTCTCCGAGCCTCCCAAAACTACCTACAGTTACAGCGGCTCCGCTCCGGCCTTCAGGGATGTTTCCGGCAACGTTTCCGGCACCACGACCGTTGTCGAGACCAAGCCTAGCGTTTCCGCGCCGACGTCTGTTTCCGCTCCTTCCTTCCAGGTCGAAACGAGCGCTCCCGTAAGCGAGCCCACGGTGAAAGTGACCGCCAACGTCAGCAAGCCCAGCTTCGAAGTCGTGACGCCCGAGCAGCCCAAAGTTCAGCTTTCCACCGCTGAAGTTACGGCTGAAGTGAAAGAGAATCCCGCCGACGAACTGGTCAACAGCATTATTCCCCAGCAGGCCGATCCTCAGGAACAGACCCTCACGATCAACGTCACCACCAACACCGGCCTCCGCGTGACCAGGGAAGTGACCAAGCCCGCTTTCGATGAGAAAAAGCCGGCGTCTGAAGAAAAACCCGTCAAGAAAACTACGGGCGTCACCATCACAGACGAAGAGCTCGTCTCCGTACTGCCCAAGGGTTTGACGGAAGAAAACAACGATCTCAACAAGGACGCCATCGTCAAGGCTCCCGAAGGCACTGTGATCCGCACCATGCCGGAAGCCGGCCGCGTCTCCACCGCCATCAGCCAGGAACAGTACCAGAGAACGGTGGAAGACAAGAACGTGAAG